>NZ_JAMYOM010000024.1:0-123592 GCF_040319805.1 Mesorhizobium sp. M0848
CCCCATTTAAAACGCCACCCTCAACCAAAAATAAAATCTCCCCACACTTCGGGGGGGGGGGGGGTGGTGTCTTTTTTACCCCGGGCGGCCGGTCGGGGGGCTCGGCCCGGCTCGCGACTCTACTGCTCTCATGTTCGGAACTGGTGCACTTCGGGCCAGGTGCGCCATCCAGCCAATCAGTTCACCGTGTCGTTTTTCTGATCAACTCGCATGGGTCCACATTTAGCGCCTTTGCGATCCTACCAAGAACGCTGACGCTTGCCGAAACCCGGGCGCGCTCGATCGATCCGACGTAGCGCATGCTCAGTCCAGAGCTGGCGGCCAGTTCCTCCTGCGTCACGTTCTGGTCATGGCGCAGACGACGCATGTTGACCGCCATGATCTCCTTGAGATCCATGGTGGATTAGGGACCAGAAAGGGAACTATCGTTCTAGGAATGATCGTTCCTATTCGTTATGATCAGACCTCGACTTGGATGATAGTTCCTTCGGGATCGCCGCCAAAATATTAGCGATTGATACTATGCTTAAGCCGCTGCTCGATCCCGATGTCGCCGACGTCGCGCCGGATGCGCCAATCCTGACCGGCTATGACGAGGAGCGATTGCTCACCTATATCCGCCTGCTCGACGCCGCGGCCGAAGATGCGGATTGGCGTGAGGTCGCCAAGATCGTTCTACATATCGACCCTCAGCAAGAACCGGAACGCGCATTCAGGTCGTGGGAGACGCATCTCGCACGCGCCCGCTGGATGACGACGAACGGCTATCGATATCTCCTGGCGGGCGGCGCCCCGCACTAAGTGCTGCTCGCGATTCGCCAGGTTTGCTGAATCAGCACAGCGGTTTGCCGACTCTCCAACTACCCAACGTCTGTATCGGCCTGGATGCTGATTGCAAGGCCTACGGCCTGGTGCCGGCATCGGGAGAGGATTTGGCGCATTGCAAGGCGATTGGACCGATCCGGAAGCCTACGCGCACATGCAAGGCTACATGCCTGCAGAGTTCGCTGCCGAGTATCTGATCCGAAACGACGACTTTGTCGCTGAGTGCGGCCAACTTTCGTCACATCTCCCAGGTTCGGTAGAACCTGTTGGTCCGCCCGACTTCATCGCGCGTTGGGGCGCGCGATTTCACAGTCACCGGTGACGGGCTTCCGTTAGCTGGGAACATCGTCTGGACAGAACTGGCCTCGCCGCGCGTGCTGCGGGCCACGCAAATCCGACCATCAGTCAGCCTTTCGCATCAGACTGTTCAACTTTCCAGACTCGGCAGCGCCGCCGTTTGGAAAACCGACGAGCTTCATATTCTTTGGCCGGCATCGACCGGAACGAATAGTCTCGTCACTGACATGCGCAGCGGCGCGTCCGAATTCAACGCCATCGTCCTGCCACTCGATGCGGCATTCGAGACACGGCTCGACGCAGCGCGCCGGTTCTGGCGGGCGCTGAATGGCCGGCCGCCCGGTCCTGTCTACGGCGTGCTGCCGCAGCAAACGAAGACGAGGCACACTCTCAATCTGCGTGCTCATGACGCCCGTCGCGCAGGGGCCACCTACCGCGAGATTGCGGAGGTGCTTTTGTCACGAGAGTCGATCGCGCCTCGAGACTGGCGCGATCATCATCTCCGGCACAAGGTTCGGGCGATCCTGCGAAGGGCGGATCGCCTTGTGGCCGGCGGCTACCGCGACCTTCTCTTCTATCCACACAGCCGCAGCCGAAAATCCGATCGCTGAGTCCTTCTTCGCAGGGGAGCAAAAACACACCCCCCGATGTTTGCCCTCCCTCGACTTTTCTCATTTCGACCATCGTCCGTTTCGCGCGTCCCGGCAGGCCAGGACGACTGCAGAACCGAATGGAGATCGAGCGATGTCGAAGGGTCCCGCGGACGCGCCCCAAAAATATCTGCGAACGAAGGAGGCAGCACCGATCGTCGGTCTCTGCGCCCGTACGCTTGAAAAGCACCGGACCTACGGCACCGGCCCAAAGTACCGAAAGGTCGGCGGGCGCGTCCTCTACGACATCGATGACCTTCACGCCTGGATCGAGCTTGGCGCGCGTACCTCCACCAGCGATGCGAACGCGACCTTTGTTCCGCCTGCCAAGCCACATGCCGCCCGCGCGCCGGCCTATGCCGGCCGGCGCCATCGCGTCTCCTGATCTGCGGTGCAAGGAAATGCAGCTTCGCTCGATCGATCAGGGTCAGGTTGATTTGTTTCACGCGCGCCCCAGCGTCATTACGCCACGCGATGCGCAAGACCTGATGTCGTGGCCGTTCTTCTCACTCGCCAAATCCCGCCGCGTAACACCGATCGACTTTCGCATGGGCGAAGTCTCTATCCGCGTCGAGGCGACGGTCGAACATGGCATGGCGACGATCTGGGATGCCGACATTCTTATTTGGGCAGCCAGCCAGATCGTCGATGCACGAGACAACGGCCTTCGCACCTCACGCCTGATGGCCGCCACGCCCTATGAGATCCTTGCCTTCATTGAGCGTGGCGACTCCGCTCACTCCTACGACAGGCTGAAAGCCGCGCTCGACCGCCTGCAATCGACGACCGTCGCCACATCTATCCGCCAGTCTTCGGAGCGGCGACGGCATCGCTTCTCCTGGATCAACGAATGGAAGGAACGAATGGACGCCAACGGGCGCCCGCTCGGTATCGAGCTCATTCTGCCAGATTGGTTCTACGCCGGCGTCCTTGATGATGCCCTCATTCTCACGATCGACCGCCAATATTTTGGCCTGACAGGTGGCTTGGAGCGCTGGCTCTACCGTCTCGTTCGCAAGCACGGTGGCCGCCAGACCTATGGTTGGAGCTTCGATCTCCGCCATCTCCATGTGAAGTCCGGCAGCCTCTCGCCCATAAAACGCTTCGCCTTCGACTTGCGCGACATCGTGCGTCGTCAGCCGCTGCCTGGGTACCGGCTAGCGCTCACGATCGATCCCGATGGCCGGTCGCGCCTGAACTTCCAACCCGATCAGTTTGCAAGCGGCAACGCACCGCGCCGCGGACTTCAGGGCCGCTCAAACATTTCTGGGGAATAGCTGTGGACAGGCCCGTGCTATCAGGAACCGCAACTCCCGTGCCATCGGGAACCGGATTCCCGTGCTATCAGGAACCGGAATCGGGCTTAAGTCATTGCAGCGGTTGCCGAACCCGCTCCTCTAACGTTTCTAACTGTGAATCCTTCGGATTCTTTCTAACGGAAAGCGCTCATCCGCAGGGCTGTGGACGACAGCGGAGCCATGATCTTTCGGCCAGGCCGAGAACGATCGACGCCCGTTTTTCTTCCCGAAGCACAGCTGTCTTCTTTGATCCTCGTGTCGCCATGCTGACTGCTGACCTCCGGTCATCGGGGCCAGTATGAGCAATCTTACCCATGTCGAACTGGTGTGGCTGAAGAAGCGGATCGAGAACTACATCCGGTTCGGCCAGGTTGCTTCCAACAGGAGCATCGACCGTAGCCGTCGTGTCGTCTCCTTTACGCCAGGCAGTATCTTCGGCTTCGTTCGCTGGACCGCGAACGACTTCGGCACGGTCGCTTCCCGCATCGATATCCTACGCGCTGCTGCCACCGGCGAGCGCTGCTCGACTGTCGCCTATGTGCGGCCTGGCGCCGACATCCTGCTTACAGCTATCGGATGGCCGAACGTCGAGAAGGTGCTGAAGATTATCGACGCTATCGAAGCGATCGGCATCGATCCCATTGATGTGTCGCCGGACTACTGGCGGCATGCTCATAGCCGGCTCGCCGCGCGCGAGGCGCCCAGGCCCTACACGCGCCAGCGCCATGAGGCATGGCTCCTCCGCCGCCGAATTGAGCCATGAGCATGCGCGCAACGATCATCGTCGCGATGTTCGGCGGCGCGGTCCTCGTCGCCGCGCCGGCATGGATCGACCATCGACCGAAGTGGATCTGGAACGCGTCAGCGAGCGTCCCGGTCGGGCTCTACCGCGTCGAGCCGATCGACCGGATCGGCATTTCCGATATCGCAGTCGTCATGCCGCCCAAGCCACTGGCGGATTTGCTTGCCCAACGCGAATACCTGCCGAACGGCGTGCCGCTGCTGAAGCATGTGTTGGCACTCGCAGGCACAACAGTCTGCCGGCAAGGCGGCTCCATCATCGTCTATGGCGTGGCCTTTGGACGTGCGCTCGATCGTGACAGTCGTGGCCGGCCGCTGCCCGGCTGGCAGGGCTGCCGCATCATTGCCGATCGTGAAGTCTTCCTCATGAACTGGAACTCGGCTGACAGTTTCGATGGCAGGTATTTCGGCCCACTCCCGCTCAATTCGATCATCGGCCGCGCGGTCCCGGTCTGGATCACCGACCGCACCTCTCCCGGCACGGATAGCTCCGTCGAACAAGTTTCCCGCGAGCCATGACGGCTCACATCAAACCCTCGTCAACGCTCATGAAAGGAGCAATACAATGGCCCAGATCGGCACCTTCACCCGCAACGATGACGGCTTCTTCGGCAATATCAGTACGCTGACGCTCGACGCGAAACTCGCCATCTTGCCCGCCGAGAAATCGGACGCGGAAAACGCGCCAGACCATCGCGTCTTCTGCGAAGGCATGGAGATCGGCGCGGCATGGGATCGCGCCGGCGAGAAGGCCGGCAACTATCTCTCGGTCTCCATCGATGATCCGTCCTTCACTCAGGCGATCCGCGCCAACCTCTTTCAGTCCGATGCCGAGAAAAGTGTCTGGACCTTACACTGGAGCAGGCAATCGAAGCGCGACGAGCGAGGTTGATCGGATGCTCCGATTTCGCCTCAGCGAACGTTCTGAGTCAAACCCTTTGATCGATTGGGCGCCGGTCAAACCCTCCGACCCGATCGCCTGTCAGGCGGCCACCGCGCGCAGCGAAGGTCAATGGCGGCCGGACGCTTGCCCGTCGTTCAGGACGTCCATGGCGCCGCAGTTTGCGGCAAGCAGGTCCGGCCGGCGAAGCCTTGCCCTTGACGGAAGCGGGCACGGTGGCAGGCTGCAGGCGCGTCGAGATCGTGGTGCAGGTGCTTTTATCTGCCGAGGCATTGCAGCGCTGTCTGCAAGCGTCATGCTCGCCCTTACGGCGTCTATTGTCTGTGCTGAGCCTTCCGCGCATCGTGAGCGGCCGGCGCACTCCAGCAGTATCATCTCGTCCGTTGATCCCTGGTCGGCGCATATCCGGGAGGCGGCCAAACGCTTTGCCATTCCCGAGCGGCTGCTTCGCGCCGTCATGCATGTCGAGAGCGTTGGCGATGTTCATGCGATGTCGAGCAAGGGCGCAATGGGCTTGATGCAGATCATGCCGGCGACATGGGAGGAACTGCGCATCACGTACGGTCTCGGTGACGATCCTTATCAGCCGCGCGACAACATTTTTGCAGGTGCAGCTTATCTCCGCGAGATGCTTGACCGCTTCGGCCGCAACGGCTTCCTAGCTGCTTACAATGCCGGTCCTGGGCGCTACGAAGAGCACCTTGCAACCGGCCGGCCGCTGCCGCGTGAGACGATCGACTACGTCAGGAAGCTGGCGCCTCTGATCGATGGTTCGGTTCCCATTCCGATGCGCGCACGGCAAGGAGCGGGCAGGGCGAGCGCACTTGAAGCGGCGATTTTCGCGCGTGTCGTGAACACACGGAATAGCTCGGCGCCGCAGGGTGAGCGCGAGACCAATGTTCCCGTCAAGACAGTGTTCACGGCGATCCGTTCGTCCAGCGTGCGAGCACCGGTGGACAAAGCGGTCACCGATCTTACGGCGCTCGTACCGCAACCGGACGGCTCGCGCAGTGAAGGCGTATCAGTTCCGAAGTCCGCTATTCGTAGTCGGTTTGTGCAGACCTCCGCCGCGACTCCACAATGATCTCAGCATTCCTGGTCAATCGCATTCCGACCTGTACCGCTGCGGAAATTGCGGCGGGAGGGTTGGCCGTGAGAGAGGACGAAGAGGGATGGCAGGATAAAGGGCCGCGATGTGCGGCTCGGTCGGGGTGTTGGATTTCAAGGGTTTGTGCGTCGGTTTCGCGATGTACGTGCGAAATCCGCGATGTGCGCGACCGCCATCTTCTCAATCTTTTCAATAGAAGCCGCACCTCGCGGGAAAACGGCCATGAGAAGGGATAACGACTTCCGCGTCCGGCCTGGTCGCATCCGCTCCCATGCCGGCCATCGGGCGCGGCCCTTCATCTTCCAGGCGCTCGCAGCGGCACAGCGTGCGGGCGGTCATATCTCGCGAAAAGGCCGGATCACCTCCCCAAGTGCCTCGACCTTCGGTCGCGGCAGGTCGGCGAGCATCCGCGCCAATCGCCTTATCACCGGCCGCTCGCGCGGCGCGGTCGTCAAGGCACGTGTCGTCCGTCAGTTCCGGGGATCGGCGCCGCTCGCCGCTCATCTCAAATATCTCCGCCGCGAGGGCGTGACGCGTGACGGCGAGAAAGCAAAAATGTTTGGGCCCCACACGGACGAGGCCGATCATGACGTCTTTGCCGAACGATGCAAGGACGATCGGCATCACTTCCGTTTCATCGTATCGCCCGACGACGCCCACGAGTTGGGCGACCTCGAGAGTTTTGCTCGTGACCTCATGGTCGACATGGAGCGCGATCTCGGCACGAAGCTCGATTGGATCGGCGTTGACCATTGGAACACAGAACATCCGCACGTTCATATTCTTGTGCGCGGTGTCGCCGACGATGGCGAGAACCTCGTCATCTCACGCGACTACATCCGCCAGGGCATGCGCGATCGGGCGGGCGACATACTCACCCAGACACTGGGACCGCGGACCAACCACGACATCCGCCGGACAATCGAGCAGCAGGTCGACACCGAGCGCTGGACACAGCTCGACCGCCAGCTTGCACGAGATGCCGATCGTCATGGCGCCATCGATCTCGCGCCGCATCCTGATCGCCAGCCAGATGAGTTCCTGACGATCAAGGTCGGTCGGCTGCGCAAGCTGGAAAGCCTCGGCCTCGCCAGCGAGATCCGCCCCGGCCAGTGGACCATGGCCGAGGAGGCTGAGACGACCTTGCGCGCGCTCGGCGAGCGCGGCGACATCATCAAGCGCGTGCATCGCAGCCTGACCGGCCATGGCATCGACAAAGGCGCGGCAGACTACATCCTTGCAGCTGAGCAGATCGACAAATCTGTTATCGGTCGGCTGCTGGAGCGGGGTCTCGACGACGAGCTACGGGGCTCGGCTTATGCCATCGTCGACGGCATAGACGGTTGTTCGCATCACATCCGGTTTCATGATCTCGACGCCACCGGCGATTCCGCCCCGGGCTCGATCGTCGAACTTCGTCGCTACGCGGATGCGAAGGGCCGCAGCCGCGTTGCACTCGCCGTCCGCTCCGACCATTCGATCGGAGAGCAGGTTCAAGCCGGTGGCTCGACCTGGCTCGACCGTCGGCTTGTCGCGCGTGAACCCGTCGAAGTTGGGGAGGGCGGCTTCGGCATGGAAGTGAAGCAGGCGCTACAGGATCGCACCGATCATCTTGTCAAGCAGGGTCTCGCACGACGCGAAGGTCAACGCGTCATCTTCGCTCGCAACCTGATCGACACGCTACGCGATCGCGAGGTGAACGCACTCGGTGCTCGGCTCGCTGCCGAGACCAGACTGCCGTTCGCGAAGGCTTTGGAAGGCGACCAAGTAGCTGGCATCTACCGGCAACGTTTCTCGCTCGTGTCCGGCCGCTTCGCGATGATCGACGACGGGCTCGGTTTCCAGCTGGTGCCTTGGTCGCCATCGCTTGAAAAACAACTCGGCAGTCACGTTTCTGGCATTGCTCGGGTAGCGGGCGCAGTCGATTGGAATTTCGGAAGGAAGCGAGGAATCGGGTTGTGACTGCCAACAGCCGTCGTGCCAATTCAAGCGTGTGCTTGGTCTAGAATGCGCCAGGAGCCGACGATCGGCATCAGGATATTGAAGGTCTCGAATGTTGAGACATCGCGACTCAAGCCGCAGGAGTTCTTTGAGACGTTGCACGGGTTCTTGTACTTCCACGGGCGCGTGCTCTGGGCCGATGTGCAGGCTGAGGCGATCTCGGATCTCAATCGCTATGCCGGGCTGTCTATAGTCAAGCTGATGAACTCGACCAGCGAAGGGTTCGCGCCGCGCGAAAGGCCGGTTGGAACCGTAGGCGGGCTTACCGGGGTTTTCATCGTAGCCCTCTCGAAGGCGAGTTTTCGGTGCACCCGCGTCGCGAATGGCAGGCCGAGCGCGCGAATGGAGTAAGAGCGATGCAGGCGAATTCCGGAAGATCGAAGAACCTGAATGCCGTGCCGATGGACGATGGCAGCGGGTTTTGGATGTGGTCGCCAGGATTGTCAGGTTAGTTCGGAATCGAAAGCCAGTCACAGACAATTGCGGCGCAACATTGCGAACAGGGGCATCAACCCGTCACTTGGAATATCGGCCCTCACAGCTTCGATTTCGGGACGTACCACCCCGAAACGAACCTGAAATCTCGGAGAGTTGGTCATCGTTTCTTCGATCTCGCGATCCATTTTGAGGGTGCGATACGCAAAGCGCTCGTCTTTTCGAAGCGTAAAGTCACCACCGACCATCTTGCTATCGGTCGAGAGCAGCATCTGGCCGTCATCACTCCCGTTTCCGGCTTCCGGCAACCCCTGATCCGACGGTTTCCTATCAGCCGTCTCCTGAGAGAGCATGAGGTTTAGATTGCGATCTTTACAGAAAAGCGTCACCGTCGCCGACTTGTCGGCCGTTTGTGTCACGGCGACCAGACCATTCTTATATATTTCTAGGTGGGGAGAAGGAGCCAGTACGGGGTCCCAGTTTACCCTGAGCTGCTCCAGTTCGGTCTCGGAAAGATAGGACATGGAATCTGCAGCCTGCCCCGACGCCATTTTTACAAGGATGGGATCAGCACCCATGCGTTGCGTGTACTCGAGCAGAATGCCCGTCAGAATCTGCGCGTTGGTGATGTCAGCCGCCGAAAAAGAGGCATCGCTTCCCGGCTTCGCCTCTGATGTGAACGAGTGGATTCCGTATTTTGCGCCTGCGGGCACCGTGCGCTCGACGCCCCCTAGAAACGCGTAGGTGCAAGCCGACAAGCAGACACCCTCTCCGGATACGTCCTGGACGTCAGGATTGTCACTTCTCGGAACCGCCGCGCCGACGATTGTTCGGATCCCCTGCTTCCGGAACTCGTTTCCAAGCGCCAGTGCTCCCATCAGGCTGCCGCCCTCGGAATTCAGGTATACGAGGCCAGGCCCGCCGAGTTTTCTGAAATCATCGACGCTATCGTCTTCGATCGTGCCTTCGGCAACCATGAATTCGCAGTCATTGCAGTTTCCGCCACTGTAACCCCACACGAATTTCATGCGCTCGGCAGATCCCTCTCCACAGCCTATGAACACGGTACTGATGGCGGCAAGCAGGAACAGGAACGAAGATCTCATTGCTTCGTCAGCACGACATTGAAAGCCTGTTTGCTCTCCTCGGTCGATATCTGGAGAATCCGATTGGCATAGCCCTCCTTGCGGACAAGAATGTCGACCGGCGACAACAACTTTCTGCTTTCGACCGGTATTGCGAACGATGCATCGGTGCGCAATTCCATCTGCTCGCCGTCAACCCAGATTTCGGCATCTTCGGGTTCGCTTTTGAGGCTCACCGCAATGCTGCGCAACTTGCTGAGGTCGGTCGCCCAATTGGTGGCTCTCAAGGGAGGCGGGAGTGTTATCGTGCGAGCGGCCGCCTGCATACTCGACCCCAAATCCACAAGGGTGAAACCTTTCTCCTTGGTCAGCATAGGCTCGATATGGGCAACTTCAGCTGCCTGATCGCGATACGGGATCGACGACACTGGCGAAGATGACGATGCTAAACTCACGCCTCCGTCGTTGGACACATCGATCTCGAAGTATAACATCTTCAAACGGTAGCCGTTCGAATACACTGTCTGCAGGCGATATGTGCCGGGTTGCAGGCTGATAGCGTCACCAACTACCCCCGCAAAGGCATCGCTCATGACAAACGGGCCCTCCATCCGCTGAACTCGAAGCGAACCGTTATCGGGCGCGACAATCTTTACGGTGAAATCACCTGCAAAAGTCGCTTTCGGCACAAGAAACAAACAGGCGACAGCGGCAGCGAAAGCGATCCTACGCACAGACGACCCTCCCGACGACAGCAATGGCAACGAGGGCAGCCGAGGCAACCGTTGTCCAAAACTGGTACATGAGCAGGGACGACGACCGGGGATTTAAGAGAGGGTCCTGCCCCAATGCGATGCTGCTGATCACGACTTCATGCAGCATCTGTCCCAAGAACAACGACAACATCGTCAGGCCACAAACAAATATGAACCCCGCGGTCAAACTCGTGTGCGAGGCCTTTTCGAGCCCGTGAACCATGACATACCAAGCCGCCACGATCAGCCCGACAGACCAACTCGAGAAGAACGACGACTGGTCCAGAATTCCGGATACGGCTACCTGATACAGGTTCGGAAGAAGTTCGGGATCGATTGATTTTACGATGCCGGGCCTTGTGAGATCGTTCTCAAAAATCAACACGCCTGCGAGAATGATCACGACGGCGCACGAGGCAGCCAAGGTCGGCCAGTTCGACCATATCTTCTTCATCAACCGCCCCACAAACAATCCCATGAAACTCTTACAATGGTTGCTTGTGCGGAGACAAGCATAACGGGCTGGTGAATCGGTAGATCTGACTGACAAGTGATCCGATATGAGTCCCGCAATGACCCGCTCTGCGGCCCGATCGACTTAGCGCTTCGGTACAGCTCTTTGGAAACGTCCAGCTATAGGCAGTCAGGGCGAGCTTAATCATTACGGAGCGTGGCATTCAGCCTATGCAAATTCCTATCCCGATGCTTCTGCTCCTACTACTCGTCCGTGCCTCCAGAGTACCATCGGCGTCATGCCTATGCATCTGCAGCTCAATGTTCGCGGAAGGGGATGTCAGCTTTAGGGAGATATTTCAGATTCGTGCGACGACCGGCATGGTGCGCAAAGCGAACGGCCACGCGGCGGCCGGCTTGAGTCGTCTTCGGGTCAAAAGTTGAACTTACGCTTCTGCCCCGACAGAAATTTGAATCTGGTGAAGTCTGAATCGCATCCTGCAAGTTTCTCCACGCCCGCGCACTACGACCGGCTCCTTCTTCTTGCATAGACGAGGTTCCGACATTCTCTATCCACTCCCGATTGTGCAACCCGGGAGACGAGACGTGCCGGCAACCCGGATATTGTGGGGTCAGGTCCTTACCGTTCTTCTGATTGTGCTTATCACCACATGGGGTGCGACGCAGTGGACGGCGTGGCGGCTCGGCTTCCAGCCGCAACTCGGCTTGCCCTGGTTCGAGCTTGCCGGCCAGTCCGTTTATCCGCCGCCTGCATTTTTCTGGTGGTGGTTTCTCTACGATGCCTATGCACCAAAAGTGTTCATCGAGGGTGCGCTGATCGCGGCCAGCGGCAGCTTCATGGCGATCGCAGTTGCTATTGGGATGTCGGTATGGCGAGCGCGGGAGGCGAAGAACGCGGCCACATATGGTTCGGCGCGCTGGGCAACGCGGAAAGAGATCGAAGCCGAGGGCATGATCGGTCCGGATGGTGTTGTGCTCGGCAAGCTCGACGACGACTATCTCCGTCATGACGGTCCTGAACACGTTCTGTGCTTCGCGCCGACCCGAAGCGGCAAGGGTGTCGGTCTGGTTGTACCTTCGCTGCTGACCTGGCCCGGCTCGGCAATCGTCCACGACATCAAGGGTGAGAACTGGGAACTGACGGGCGGATGGCGCGCGCGCTTCGGCCGCGTCCTGCTGTTCGATCCGACCAACGCGACGTCGGCGGCCTACAATCCGTTGCTGGAGGTGCGGCGTGGCGAATGGGAAGTGCGCGACGTGCAGAATGTCGCTGATGTCCTGGTCGATCCGGAAGGTTCGCTGGAACGCCGGAATCATTGGGAGAAGACAAGCCACGCGTTGCTGGTCGGCGCCATCCTGCATGTTCTCTATGCCGAGAATGACAAGACGCTTGCCGGCGTCGCGAACTTCCTCTCCGATCCGCAAAGGCCGATCGAGACAACCCTGCGCACCATGATGCTGACGCGGCACCTGGGTGACGCCGGTCCGCATCCGGTCGTGGCATCGGCGGCGCGAGAACTGCTCAACAAGTCGGAGAATGAGCGCTCCGGCGTGCTGTCCACCGCCATGAGTTTTCTGGGGCTCTACCGCGATCCGGTCGTGGCGAAGGTAACATCTCGTTGCGACTGGCGGATTGCCGACCTTGTCGAGGGCGAGCGGCCGACGACACTCTACCTGGTCGTGCCGCCATCGGACATCAGCCGCACCAAGCCGCTGATCCGCCTGGTGCTCAACCAGATCGGCCGCAGATTGACGGAGGATCTCCATGCGAAGGATCGGCGGCAACGTCTGCTAATGATGCTGGACGAGTTCCCGGCGCTCGGGCGACTTGATTTCTTCGAAAGCGCGCTGGCCTTCATGGCGGGCTACGGCATCAAGTCCTTCCTGATCGCGCAGTCGCTCAACCAGATCGAAAAGGCTTATGGGCCGAACAATTCCATCCTCGACAATTGCCATGTGCGGGTGAGCTTCGCCACCAATGATGAGCGGACCGCCAAGCGCGTGTCAGACTCGCTGGGAACAGGAACCGAGATGCGAGCCATGAAGAACTATGCCGGTCACAGGTTGTCGCCCTGGCTCGGGCATCTCATGGTCTCGCGGCAGGAGACAGCGCGTGCTTTGATGACGCCCGGCGAGATCATGCAGCTTCCGCCGACCGATGCCATCGTCATGGTGTCGGGCCTGTTCCCGATCCGGGCGAAGAAAGCCCGGTACTTCGCCGATCCGCGCGTTGCCGAGCGTGTCCTGCCACCGCCGAAACCTGGAGGGAGCAAGAAGACGTCACGACACGACGATTGGACTGGCGCAACAGTTCCCGCGGCATCGGAAGGCAATCCTGCGCAATCGAAGCCCTCAATGGGTCTACAGGACGAGGATCCGGCAAATGGCGGCATCCGCCGCCAGCCCGAGCTTCCCGAACACGAGGATATCGCGCCGGAGCGAACAGCACTGCGCGACGATGAGTTCGACCTTGACCGGGACGAACCTGACGACGACGCTGTCCGTCGGCGCTCGGTCGACCAGGTTATGCGGCGCGCCGCACGACAGGCCGCCCTTGATCCCAATGACGGCATTGAGCTCTGAGCCGCATGAAGAACGCCAAGAAAAAGCGGCTCTCGGCCTATCTCGATCCAGACGTGATGAACGCGCTTGCTGATTATTCTGCACGGCGTGACGTCTCGCTGTCGCTGATCGCCGAGGCAGCGATCGCTTCCTTCCTGTCACCGGACGCCGAGGAGAGGAAGGAGGCGGCGATCACCCGCCGCCTCGACCAGATCGACCGGCGTGTGCAGCGTGTCGAGCGCGATGTCGGTATTGCCATCGAGACACTGGCGCTGTTCGTTCGCTTTTGGCTCAACTCGACTCCGGCCCTGCCAGAATCCGCCCAGGCCGAGGCCCGCGCGAAGGGCCTGCAGCGGTATGATGGTTTCGTGGATGCGCTCGGTCGCAGACTGAGCAAAGGGCCCAAACTCAGGCAGGAAATCGCCGAGGATGTACCGCCAGCCTCGCCGGCCGACACGGATGATGCCCCAGCAAGGTAGACAGCGGAGCCGGCGAGGTGACGCACCGCATTTCGCAAGTCTCTACACGTCGCAGCCCGCCCACCCGTTTTGCTTGTTGCAAGGCCGGTATTCCTGCCTCTTCTAATCATCCCCGACCGCGGCATGAAACAACTCGCCGCGAAGAATGGGGATCATCGTGGCAATCAATTATCACTCTGGTAGCGAGGCGGTTTCACGCGGCGCGCGCATGCTGCGCACGGCGCTCGGCCCGGCTATCGCCGGATATCTAGAAGACCCCGCCGTCGTTGAGATCATGCTCAACCCGGATGGGCGGCTGTGGGTTGACCAGCTGAAGGAAGGGCTTGTCGCCACCGACGAACTTCTGATCCCGGCCGATGGCGATCGCATTGTCCGACTGGTCGCGCATCATGTCGGTGCGGAAGTGCATTCCGGGCACCCTCGAGTATCGGCCGAACTGCCGGAAACGGGCGAGCGGTTCGAGGGCCTGTTGCCGCCTGTCGTGGCAGCACCCACCTTCGCTATCCGCAAGCCTGCCGTCGCTGTGTTCAAGCTCGAAGATTACGTCGCCACCGGTGTCATGAGCGAAGCCCAGGCCGATGTACTGCGGCTCGCCGTCGAAAGGCGCAAGAACGTGCTGGTCGCCGGCGGAACGTCGACCGGCAAGACGACGCTGGTCAATGCGCTGCTGGCGGAAGTGGCCAAGACTGCCGATCGCGTCGTGCTGATCGAGGACACGCGCGAACTGCAGTGTGCCGCACCGAACCTCGTGGCGCTCCGCACCAAGGACGGTGTCGCCTCGCTTTCCGATCTCGTGAAGTCGTCGCTTCGGCTTCGTCCCGACCGCATCCCGATCGGTGAGGTGCGTGGCGCGGAAGCACTCGACCTGCTGAAGGCCTGGGGCACGGGCCACCCCGGAGGCATCGGCACCATTCACGCAAGCTCCGCCGTTGGTGCTCTGCGCCGACTTGAGCAACTTGTGCAGGAGGCCGTCGTCACGGTCCCGCGCGCGCTCATTGCCGAGACGATTGACCTCGTCGCCGTACTCGCTGGCCGCGGTTCAGGCCGCCGTCTCGTCGAGATCACTTGGGTCGACGGGCTTGGCTCCACCGGCGACTACCGAACGCTCGAGGCCAAGCTCGAGACCAGGCCAACCATGAATCCCCAATCCTCCATGGAGTCCCAGAATGAATCCGATCCGCTTCACTTCATCGTCTATCCGTAAGTTTGGTTTTACGCTGCCGCTGACGACGGTCTCGACCGTCGTCACCCCCTTGATGATCGCCCCGGCCTTTGCCGCCGGTTCCTCGATGCCGTGGGAGCAGCCGCTCCAACAAATCCTCGAATCCGTCGAGGGGCCAGTCGCCAAGATCGTGGCGGTGATCATCATCATCGTCACCGGCCTGTCGCTCGCGTTCGGCGACACGTCGGGCGGATTCCGCCGGCTGATCCAGATCGTGTTCGGACTGTCGATCGCTTTTGCAGCCAGTTCGTTCTTCCTGTCCTTCTTCTCATTCGGCGGTGGGGCGCTCGTCTGATGGCAGGGCTCCCGCTGGAAGACGAAGACGTCCGTGGCTTCTTCGCGCTGGTGCATCGCGCGCTCACCGAACCGATCCTGCTCGGTGGCGCGCCGCGCGCGGTCGCCATCGCCAACGGCACGCTGGCCGGCGCGTTCGGATTGGGACTTCGCCTGTGGATCGCTGGCCTCGCCATCTGGGCGATTGGCCATTTCGCGGCCGTCTGGGCAGCGAAGCGCGATGCACAGTTCGTCGATGTCGTTCGCCGGCACCTACGCTATCCCGCGCATTTCGGCTGCTGAGAGGTTTTTCGAGATGATCAACCTCGCCGAATATCGCAAGAAGGGCGCTGGCCTCGCCGACCATCTGCCCTGGGCCGCCTTGGTCGCGCCGGGCGTCGTGTTGAACAAAGACGGCTCCTTCCAGAGGACCGCCCGTTTTCGCGGTCCCGATCTCGACAGTGCGACGCCGGCGGAACTGGTCGGCACGACGGCGCGGCTAAACAGCGTGCTTCGCCGTCTCGGCTCCGGCTGGGCGATCTTCGTCGAAGCGCAGCGTAATCCGACCACCAACTATCCCAACAGCCAGTTCCCGGATTCCGCATCGGCACTGCTCGACCTCGAGCGGCGCGAGCAGTTCGAGGACTCCGGTGTGCTGTTCGAGAGCACCTATTTTCTCACCTTCGTCTGGCTGCCGCCAGCCGAGGAAGCCTCGCGGATAGAGAGCTGGCTCTACGAAGGCCGGGAGAAGAGCGGCGTCGATCCTTGGGAATTGTTGAAGGGTTTTGTCGACCGCACCGACCGCGTGCTCAACCTAGTCGAAGGTTTTGTGCCGGAGGCCGCATGGCTCGACGACGCCGAGACTTTGACCTACCTGCATTCTTGCATTTCCACGAAGCGCCACCGTGTCCGTGTGCCGGAAACGCCGATGCATCTCGATGCGCTGCTGGTCGATCAGCCGCTTGCTGGTGGATTGGAACCGAGACTCGGCGATGCCCATCTGCGTACGCTCACCATCATCGGTTTCCCCGGCGCAACCTTTCCGGGGATACTCGACGATCTGAACCGGCTTGCCTTCCCCTACCGCTGGTCGACGCGGGCGATCATGCTCGACAAGACTGACGCGACCAGGCTGGTGGCGAAGATCCGCCGCCAGTGGTTCGCCAAGCGCAAGTCGGTCGCGGCGATCCTCAAGGAGGTGATGACCAACGAGGCATCAGTCCTCGTCGATACGGATGCCGCAAACAAGGCCGCCGATGCGGACGCCGCCCTTCAGGACCTCGGCTCCGACCAGATCGGCCAGGCCTATGTCACAGCAACGGTGACGGTGTGGGATGTCGATCCGTCAATCGCCGACGAGAAGCTACGTCTCGTCGAGAAGGTGATCCAGGGCAGGGACTTCACAGCAATCATCGAGGGCGTCAACGCCGTCGAAGCATGGCTCGGCAGCATCCCAGGCCACGTCTATGCGAATGTCCGCCAGCCGCCACTATCGACGCTGAATCTCGCTCACATGATCCCGCTATCGGCAGTCTGGGCGGGACCCGTCGAGGATGAGCATTTTCGTGCACCGCCGCTGTTCTTCGCCAGGACGGAAGGCGCGACGCCATTCCGTTTCAGCCTGCATGTCGGCGATGTCGGTCACACCCTCGTCGTGGGTCCGACCGGAGCCGGCAAGTCAGTCCTGCTGGCGATGATGGCGCTGCAGTTCAGGCGCTACGGGGACAGCCAGATCTTTGCCTTCGACTTCGGGGGTTCAATTCGAGCGGCCATGCTTGCCATGGATGGCGACTGGCACAATCTCGGCGGCAATGCGGCGAGCGGACAGGGTCCGGACGATCCGATTGCGCTGCTGACCCTGGCGGATCTGTCGGATAACGTTGACGCCGTCTCGCTGCAGCCGCTTGGCCGTATCCATCAAACGCCAGAGCGGGCCTGGGCGGCCGACTGGCTCATCGACATTATTCTGCGCGAGGGCGTCCCAGTCACGCCGGAGGTCAAGGAATATCTCTGGTCGGCGCTGACGTCATTGGCATCCGCGCCAGTTCAGGAACGCACACTGACTGGCCTGACGGTGCTGCTGCAATCGGCGCCGCTGAAGCAGGCGCTGCGGCCCTATTGCATCGGCGGTCCCTATGGCAGGCTGCTCGATGCCGAGCAAGAGCATCTTGGCGGAGCATCCGTCCAGGCATTCGAGACCGAGGGGCTGATCGGTACTGGTGCGGCGCCCGCCGTGCTTGCCTATCTCTTCCATCGGATCGAGCAGAGGATGGATGGGCGGCCGACGCTGCTGATCATCGATGAAGGTTGGCTGGCGCTCGACGATGGCGGCTTCGCCGATCAGCTCCGAGAATGGCTGAAAACCCTTCGCAAGAAGAACGCCTCCGTCATCTTTGCTACGCAATCGCTCTCCGACATCGACGGCAGCAGGATCGCGCCCGCCATCGTCGAGAGCTGTCCGACGCGGCTGTTCCTTCCGAACGACAGGGCGATCGAGCCGCAGATCACCCAGATATACCGACGCTTCGGTCTGAACGATCGCCAGATCGAGATCGTCGCCCGGGCGACCCCGAAGCGTGACTACTACTGCCAGTCGCGGCGCGGCAACCGGCTATTCGAACTGGGCCTTGGTCCGATCGGGCTGGCGCTGTGCGCCGCATCGTCCAAATCCGATCAAGCGGCAATCGACCGGATCATCACTGGCACCGGCCAGAAACATTTCCTCGAGGCCTGGCTAGCCGATCGCGGCGTTTCCTGGGCGGCCGACCTCGTTCCCGATCTCACCAACGTCATCGACCAATCCGCAAAGGATATTCCGTCATGAATTCCGTTCGCAGCAATCTTCGTTTTCGACACATGACGGCAGCCAGCGTCATCACCGTCGCGATCGCGATGTCATCGGCGCCGGCGTCGGCGTTCATCGTCTTTGATCCCACCAACTATAGCCAGAACCTTCTCCAGGCCGCTCGCGCCCTGGAGCAGATCAAGAACCAGATCACCTCGCTTCAGAATGAGGCGCAAATGCTGATCAACCAGGCAAAGAACCTCACCTCGCTGCCGACCTCGTTGCTTGGCCAGATCGAAGGCAATTTCTCTCAGATGAAGACCCTGCTCGGCGAGGCCGACAAGCTCGCCTACAGCGTCCAAGACATCGAGAGCCAGTTCACCTCGACGTACGAGAGTTTTGGTTCGGACCTCTCCAGCCAGCAGCTTGTCGATGGCGCGCGTGAACGCTGGCAGACATCGGTGTCGGCCTTCGAGCACTCGCTGAAGACCGGCGCCGTCGCCGTGGACAACATCGAGGGGACACAGGAACAGACGAGCGCGCTGGTCGGCGCCAGCCAGTCTGCCGTCGGCGTGCTGCAGGCGACGCAAGCCGGCAACCAGCTTCTTGCCGTCCAGGCAAGGCAGGTGTCGGACCTGACGGCGATGATGGCAGCGCAGGGACGCGCCAACGCACTGGAGCAGGCGAGGCGGGCCGCCGCGCAGGAGCAAGCACGAGAACAGTTCAGCCGCTTCATGGCGGGTAGCGGCTACAGCCCGTCGACAGTCCGCATGTTCCACGACTGAGGCTGGTCATGGATATCAAGATCGCCGCCCGGATGACAGCCGTTCTTGCCCTTGGCGCCGCCATGACCGCCGCCTTCATGGCGTTGCGCGGCGACGGCTCGCAGGACGCGTCCTCCCCGCGCTCCGCACATCCGGGCGGCGAGCCGGCACGAGTCGAACTTTCGCGATGCCGGAACATCGGCATGGCCGCGATAGCTGACGAAGCATGCAGGAAGGCTTGGGCGGAAAACCGCCGGCGTTTCCTTCGGCCGGCACAGCCAGCAACGCCGTATGCAGTTCCATCAGTCGAGAAGGACCAGAGCCGGCTCCTGCCCCTTCAGCCGTCGATACCCCACGAAGATCAACGCCGCCTGAACACGGTGACGCCATGAATGACACCGGGGTCATCGACCGCTTCCTGGATACTTTTACCCGTTACATCGACTCCGGGTTCGGCCTGCTTGGTGGCGAGGTGGCCTTTCTTACCTCTACCTTGATCGTCATCGACATCACACTCGCCGGACTGTTCTGGGCCTGGGGCGCGGACGAGGACGTTATGCACCGGCTGGTGAAGAAGACGCTCTATATCGGCTTCTTCGCCTTCATCATCGGCAACTTCAACCGTCTGGCCGGCATCGTCTTCGAAAGCTTTTCCGGGCTCGGCCTGAAGGCCGGAGGATCCGCACTTTCGGGCTCCGCGCTGCTTCAACCGGGACGCGTCGCGCAGGTCGGCATCGACGCCGGCAATCCGATCCTTGAGGCCGCCAGCCAGTTGATGGGCTACGTCTCCTTCTTCGAGAATTTTGTCCAGATCGCGGTGTTGATGATCGCCTGGGCGATCGTGCTCATCGCTTTTTTCATCCTCGCCGTGCAGATCTTCGTCACGCTGATCGAGTTCAAGCTGACGACGCTTGCCGGCTTCGTGCTGATACCCTTCGCACTGTTCAACCGGACCGCCTTCCTCGCCGAAAAGGTGCTCGGCAGCATTGTTGCCTCGGGCGTGAAGATTCTCGTGCTCGCCGTCATCGTCGGCATCGGCTCGGGTCTCTTCGGCGAGTTCACCCAAGGTTTTGGCGCCGAACAACCGACAATCACTGATGCACTGTCGCTCGTTCTCGGCGCCCTGTCACTGATGGGGCTTTCGATCTTCGGTCCCGGCATCGCGACCGGCCTGGTTTCCGGCGCACCGCAGCTTGGCGCGGGCGCTGCTGTGGGCACCAGTCTCGCTGCCGCCGGCCTTGGTGCTGCTGGTGCCATGGGCGCCCGCGCCGGGTTGAGCGGCGGCGCAAGTGCGCTCAGTGCAGGTAGGCGCATGTCGGCGGCCGCCGCACGCGGCGGCGCGCATTTGGCCGGCAGCACCTCGACAGCTTTCGGCCTCGCCGCCGCAACATCCGGACAGAGCGGTGCAGGCTCGATTGTCACCGGCATGGCTGGTGTCGCCAAGGCTGGTGCCGGCGCTGCCGTTCAGCCGGTGAAGCAGGCAATGTCGCGCGCGGCTTCAGCCCTGTCTTCCAGCCAGCAGGCTGGCCGCTCGGCCGCATGGACCGCAACGGGTGGAGAGCAGCCAGCAACAGCTGCTGCTTCAGGGCGTGCGTCGGCGGATGAATCCGGTGCCGGATCGCCGCCAGCATGGGCCAACCGCATGAAACGCGGCCAAGCAATGAGCCATGGCGCCAGCATGGCCGCGCATTCCGTCCGGTCCGGCGATCACGGCGGCGGCTCGATGAATGTTTCCCTCAATCAGGACGACCGCCGATGAATCTCTTCAAACGATCTTCCGTTCGTTACGGAACGACGCCTCAGCCGGAGACGCCGTATCAACGCGCTGCCCAAGCCTGGGATGAACGTATCGGCTCGGCTCGCGTGCAAGCGAAAAACTGGCGGCTGATGGCCTTCGGCGCGCTGGTTTTGGCAAGCGGTTTCGCCGCCGCGCTGATCTGGCAGTCGACGCGTGGCACGATCGTGCCCTGGGTCGTGCAGGTCGACAAGCTAGGCGAGGCGCAAGTGGTTGCTTCAGCTGTCGCCGACTATCGGCCGACTGATCCGCAGATCGCATGGCATCTGGCCCGTTTCATCGAACAGGTCAGAAGCATCCCGGACGATCCCGTCGTTGTCCGGCAGAACTGGCTGCGCGCATACGACTACACGACCGACCGCGGCGCCATTTCTCTGAACGACTATGCCCGCCTGAACGACCCATTTGCCAAGGTCGGCAAAATCCAGATCGCGGTCGAGGTCTCCAGCGTCATCCGTGCCTCGCCGGACTCCTTCCGCGTCGCCTGGACCGAGCGCCGCTACGAGAACGGCAGCCTGGCCAGCACCGAGCGCTGGACCGCCATCCTCACCATAGTGACTCAACAACCCCGCGATGCCGATCGGCTGAAGGCCAATCCGCTCGGCGTCTACGTCAACGCCATCAATTGGTCGAAGGAACTTTCATGAAGCACGCGATACAAGCAGTAAGATCAAGGGGACATTCAACCCACAACATGACCAACGCGCGGGTGCTTGTCCTGGCACTGCTGTCGGCGACGGTGCTCGCAGGCTGCGCCTCGAAAAAATACATCCCGCCGGAGATCAACTACGACGATGCGATGCCTGCCGTGCAGAAGCTCGATCCGCCTGGAGCGGTGAAAGTGGTGGAGCTGCCGAAACCGCTTCCGCTGCCCGGTCAGCTAAAGCCGATAGAGGGCAGTAAGGCGAAGGCGGAGCCGGTCGATCCGAAACAGAGGATCAGCCAGGCCAATGAGGCGGCACGAATGCAGCCCGTCCGAGATGGCTTTATCAACGCGATCCAGCTCTATCCCTGGAGCGAGGGCGCGCTCTACCAGATCTATGCCGCTCCCGGCCAAGTCACCGACATCGCGCTGGAGCCCGGCGAGCAGCTCGTCGGCTCTGGTCCTGTCGCTGCCGGCGACACCGTGCGCTGGATCATCGGTGATACGCAGAGCGGGGCAGGGGAACGGCTGCAGGTCCACATTCTCGTCAAACCTACGAGGCCCGACCTCCAGACCAACCTTGTCATCAACAGTGATCGCCGCACCTATCATCTCGAGCTGCGATCGACTGAGAAGACCTATATGGCCTCTGTGTCCTGGGAGTATCCGCAGGACCAGTTGATGGCGCTGCGGCGCCAGAACGCACAGGCTTCCGCAGCGCAGCCGGTCGCTTCCGGCGTCGACATCCAGAAACTCAATTTCCGCTACCGCATCGAGGGCGACTCGGCACCGTGGAAGCCGCTACGCGCGTTCGATGACGGCTCAAAAGCCTACATCGAGTTTCCGTCCGGCATCGCTCAGGGTGAGATGCCGCCGCTCTTCGTCATCGGCCCATCGGGCGGCTCGGAACTGGTCAACTACCGCGCTCGGCAAAACTACTATGTCGTCGACCGCCTCTTCGCCGCAGCCGAACTGAGGCTCGGCGACAAGACGAGCGAGAAGCGTGTCAGAATCGTGCGCACTGACGGGAAAAAACCGCAACGCAGCGTGGGGCTGTTCCGATGAGCGACGTTGCAAATCCCCCGAACGTTGACATCAAGGCCGAACTACGTCTGAGGCCCGAGCCCGCCAGGGTCACGCGCCTTTCGCGCAAGGTGCTGATCGGTCTTGGTGGAGTGGCCAGCGCTGCGATCCTTGGCACACTCATCTGGGCGCTCGACAGCAAGCGGCGCGACAACAATGAGCCGTCCGAACTCTTCACCACCGAAAATCGATCGACCGCCGACGGGCTACAAACGCTGCCGAAGGATTATGCAGGCATTCCAAAACTCGGCCCGCCATTGCCCGGCGATCTTGGCCGGCCAATCCTGCGTGCGCAGGAGCGCGGCCAGTCGATCGATGTGCCCAACATCACTACGCCGCGCGCCGATCCGGACGAGCAGCGCCGCCTCGCCGAGATTGAGGCCGCGCGTGTCGCAAAGCTCTTTACCGACACCAACGCGCGAGCGAATCCCGCGCGGCAGGATACTGGTGCAGGAAATGCCGTGGCGAACGCCATGTCCGGCTTGACACCACCAACCGAACAGCCGCCGCTCGATCCTGGTGCTGCGCAAAACATGCAGGACCGCAAAGCCGCCTTCGTCAACGCCGAACCGGATCGCCGCACCGTCAGTTCTGACCGTCTCGCCGAGAAGGCCTCGCCCTATGTCGTGCAGGCCGGCACGGTCATTCCGGCTGCTCTCGTCACCGGCATTCGTTCCGATCTTCCCGGTCAGATCACTGCTCAGGTTACCGAGAATGTTTACGACAGCCCGACAGGATCGTATTTGCTGATCCCCCAGGGCGCACGCCTGATCGGCCAGTACGACAGCCAGGTCGCCTTCGGCCAGTCGCGTGTGCTTCTGGTCTGGAGCCGCCTCATCATGCCCGACGGCACCGCGATCGTGCTGGAGCGCCAGCAAGGTTCCGACTCCGAAGGGTTTTCCGGGTTGGAGGACGAGATCGACCATCACTGGGGTCAGCTCTTCCGGGCGGCGGCGCTCTCGACCCTCCTCGGCGTGGGGACCTCGCTTGGTTCCGGCGACGGCGAAAGCGATATCGCTAAGGCCATCCGCGAAAGCGCACAGGATTCGGCTTCGAATGTCGGTCAGCAGATCGTGCGCGACCAGCTGAACGTCCAGCCCACGCTTACTATCCGCCCCGGTTTTCCGGTTCGGGTCATCGTCAATCGTGACCTTGTACTGACGCCTTATGGCACGGCAAAGGAGCCGTCATGATCAAGCTGAAGCTTTCCGCCATTCCTGATGATCGGCCGGTCAAGATCACGATCGAACTACCCGCCGCCGTTCACCGCGATCTCGTCGCCTACGCGGAGGTGCTCAGCCGCGAAGCCGGACGGACCGTCACCGATCCGGCTAAGCTGATTGCACCGATGCTGGCGCGGTTCATGGCGACAGATCGGGCGTTCAGCCGAACCCGAAACGATCCTAAAGGCAGCTGATTTCGTGCGCGGATGATGAAGGGTGTCAGGACGCAGGAGACCGCGTCCGGAGCAACGCGATGAAGGGAGCCACGTTGGGATCGCTGCTCATCGATCCAACGACAGCGTTGAGAAACGCGCAATGGCAGAGGGACGCACCCACCCCGGCCGATGGCTGGACACTCTGCCCCGACCCTGTTGCTTCAACCTGCTCAAGCGCTTGATCCAGATCGTCCAGAATGCGGCGGAGGTTGGCCAGGAAGCGTTCGCCGGCAGCCGTCGTGGTGACCCCGCCCGGATGGCGTTCGAACAAGGCCAAGCCCAATGTCAACTCGAGATGCCTGGTGCGCCTGCTGAGCGCGGAATGATGAATTCGCAACCGCCGGGAGGCACCGAGAAAGCTGCCTTCCTCGGCGACAACGATCGTACAGTAGAGCGTGACCAGTTGAATGGAGCGCCACATTGAGCGTCCTTTGTGCGGAGAGGAGGTAGCGCTTGTCACAAGATTGATTTGTTGAGCTTCGGGCTGCGCGTCTCGTGAAGCCTTTGCAGCGTGCGTTCATCGAAACGCGCTGTGACAGCCACTGTCTCTTCACCGCCTATGACCTTCGGCAGCCCCAGCGGGGTCACCCTGAAATGCAACTGGACCAGGCGCAGCAGCCATAGCGGGTTCATTTCGATGATGATCGTATCGATGCTGTTACCTAAGCCCCACTCGACGATACCGGACAAAAGCGCATTCGCCACTGGACTGAGCATTCGTCCCCTCTCGCGATATTGCGCCTCGACGCAGTAGCGCGTCCATTCCCAAATGTTCTCGCCGACCGGCTGTCTGCCTTCGCAAAGGTTCGACAGGACCTCCGACAAGAGGTGGGGGCGCGTCGAAGGCAGCATCCGTTGATAGCCGACAACGCGGTTCTCGGCGGTAAAAAGCATGTGGACTGCGTGCTCATCGTCGAAGCGGTCGATCTCACGACCGTCTTCGCGTCGCAGATCTGTCCAGCCCTTCTCTTCGACAAACACCCTGTGGCGAAGACGGAACGCCTGATCCAACTCTGCCGGATATTCTTCTGCATTCTGCGCCGTAACGACAAGAAGCATCTTGGTTGTCCTCCAGTTCGTGGGGTCAACCAATGGTCCTTTCCAGAAGAAGGCGGCATCACGTATTTGCGTGAGATTAGGCAATCAGACCCAGGCGGAAAGCTTCCGCGACAGCATGTATGGTGCTTGTTACGCCGAGCCTCTCGCGCACCAACCGCAAGTGAGTATCCGCAGTATTGCGGCTGATGTGGAGGTGATCGGCGATTTCGTCCACGGTAAGGCCTTCGGAAGCCCATCGCAGAACGTCGTGCTGCCGTGGAGACAGACGGGCTGGCCTCGTGTTCCGCTTTCCGTCTGCGAGAACAGCCACGCAGCCAAAAGCGTAGGCGGCAACGAACTGAAATGCGAGACGGTCGTGAGAATCTGGTTCGAGCTTTTTGCCTGCAACGGAAAACCCGATTGCGTGGCCTTCCGTTGTCGCGAACGGTAACGTCAAACCCTCGCGTAGGTTGAACTCAGCCGCCTCGTCCATGATCCGGCGCCCGGAGGGAGCGACGTTGCATAGTGTGTCTAACTCGCTCCAGAGGAATGGCATGTTGCCGCGACTTACAAGTTGAATAGTTGGGTCGCGATAGAGATAGCCCTTCGAAAAATAGCGCGTGGACCATTCCTCCGGCCATGCGTCGAGCAGCACATGTGAAAGCTGCTCACGCCTTAAAGCGCGAGGCGGAGGGATTGGCCCTGCCAGCAAGTTCGTCGCGCCAAATCGTTCGGCGTAGCAAAGAAGATGCCGACATATCTCTTGTTGGGTGGAACTTTTCCGGATCTCGTTCAGAAAGCCGAACATGTCATCAAGACGCCGGCGCCAAGTCGTGGCTGGTATAGGTACTTTCATGGCCTGTATCACATTATAATATGACGATACTTCTTTGCCTTCTGGATATCGCTCTAGCGAGCGCTGAGACTCCGGTGCGAGGTTCGCCGAGCGGCGGTTTTTGTCACAAGAGAAGCTCCTGATAACTACGCTCCAATCGTGCGAGCAAAGGCGATCATCCGCCTCTGCGCTCGCCGTCTTGCCTGCCAGCCTGCGCCGGTAGGACGTCGGAAACTCTCCGCGACCCAAAAGACCTTCCATCCGCCCCCTCATCAGCACCCGGCGGTGCGATGCGACCACAGCGGCCATCGCCTCGTCCGATCGCGCAGATCTCATCATCGGACAGAGTTCTCATGCGTTCCAATCGACGACGATCTTTCCGCTCATTGATCAAGCTGGTCGATCCGGCTGTTGGGTCACGAGCGGCGTCGTTTCTTCCGTGTTTATTTGCGAACCTCCTGTCGCTGGGAAGCGCGAGTCAGCCAGGATTTCAGGAATCGCGCGCTCTGGATTGTCGATTGTGAAGGGATGTATTCGAAGCCGATGGCGCCCGCGAAACCAACGTCTGTCAACGCCTGCAATATTGCGTCGAAGTCGATATTGCCGGTTCCTGGCTCATGGCGACCAGGAAAATCGGCAATGTGCATGTGACCGATGCGATTTCCATTTGTCGCGATCCAGATCGGAAGATCGACATTGGTGACAGCGGCATGGAACGTGTCGACAAGGAGAGCAATGTTTCCGGGTCCAAAGCTGTCCTGTACGCTTGCAGCCTTGTCGAGGGTGGAGATTGCGTAGCCCGGTACAGCAGCGCTACTGATCGC
This sequence comes from Mesorhizobium sp. M0848, assembly GCF_040319805.1. Lineage (NCBI taxonomy): Bacteria > Pseudomonadati > Pseudomonadota > Alphaproteobacteria > Hyphomicrobiales > Phyllobacteriaceae > Mesorhizobium > Mesorhizobium sp. M0848. Next base: position 26,372 of record NZ_JAMYOM010000024.1, read on the forward strand.
CTCGATCAAGACCTTGATGCCTGTGTTCGCAGTCCTCTCCACGGCGTATCGGATGTTTTCCAAGTAGACGTCATGTGCACGGGCTGGGTCCGCATCGCCGGGCACGCCCGCCATCGGATGCACGTAAGGTGCGCCGACGATCGAGGCATAATCTACAGCCTTGTCGAAGCTGGCTCGGAAGTCCGCTTCGCGTCCGGGGAGTGAGGCCAGGCCCTTTTCACCCTTGCGGGCATCGCCGGCCCCTCCGGCCAATTGCGCAAACGCCAGCCCGAGTTCATCAACGATCTTTCGCATCTCAGTTGCATCGATGGCGAACGGTTGGGGGTGCTCCACGGCGGTAAATCCGGTTTCGGCTGCCGTCTTCATGCGCTCTGCGAGCGGAAGCTCATTGAAGAGATAGCCGATGTGCGCGGAGAGTAGAGGCGTCCTGTCCAGAACTGCCTCGCCCGCTACGATGGCCGTACTCATCAATATCCCCCGAACACTATCTTCAACTCGGATACATTCTCCTCAGTCAGCATGCGGGCAGGCATGCCGCGGAGCAACACAAGGAGCTTTGCTGTTTCTTCCAATTCCTCGGCAGCGTACACGGCCGACGCTATGTCCTTGCCAGTCACGACGGGACCGTGATTGGCCAGAAGGACGGCCGCATATTTTCCTTCCAGCGAGCGAATGAGATCTCCCGCTTTTTCGTCGCCGGGCCTGACGTATGGGACTAGCTTGACCTGACCGACACGCATGACGACGTAGGGCGTCAGTGGGGGAATGCAGTCCCCCGGATTGGTGTCGTTGAGGCAAGACAATGCGGTCGCGTATGTTGAATGAAGGTGAACAACCGCACCTGTTTGCGGGCGCGTTTCGTAAAAGGCGTTATGGAGAAAGATTTCTTTTGAAGGCTTGTCGCCCGACAGATGCCTTCCGTCCCGGCTCACCTTGCTGATCTTCGCCGGATCAAGGAAACCGAGGCACGAGTTCGTCGGAGTCATGAGTATCACATCGTCGATGGCAGCGCTGATGTTGCCTGCGGAACCGACTGAGAAGCCACGTTCGAAGAGTGAACGCGAATACCGTGCGATATCTTCGCGGATCTTGCTTTCTGTGCTCACTTTGCGTTCAACCTTTCCAATGCTTTGAGGAAGAAGTCCGGAGAGCCGAAGTTGCCGGACTTCAAGGCGAGGGCAATTGGTTGTTCGCCTTGCGACAAAAGGACAGGCACTCCGGGGTCGATTTCCTGCCCAATGGTGAGCGCACCGAGATCGAGTGCCGATACAACTGCGCCCGACGTCTCGCCGCCCGCGACGACCAACCGCTTCACCCCTGTCGCGACGAGCTTGCGCGCGGTGTCAGCAAAGAATGCGTCCAGCTTCGCGGCAACTTCTTCGCGACCGTACCTTGCCTGCATGGCATGCACCTCTTCAGGCGTGCCCGATGAGTAAGCGAGAGGTGCACGGCCATGATTGACTTTCATGAACTCGACGATCTGATCCGATGTGGTTTCACCCCGCATCACTAGGTCGACATCGATTGCCAGAGTGGGGTGATTGGCCTTGTGCATGTCAATCTGCCCGCGGGTTGCGCCCGAGCAGCTGCCTGCCAAAATTGCCTCCGGCCCTTTGGCTCCAACCGTGCGGCCCGCGCTTCCAGTGGCCAAGCCGCGTCGAATGAAGTTTTCGGCAAGTCCTATGGCAATTCCGGAACCACCGGTCACGAACTTGTGGCCGGCAACGGCCGCCCCAATTGTTACGAGTTCCTCGTCAGATGTTGCGTCGACAATAACAAGAGTGTCTTCCTTCGAAGCCAGAGCGGCGGCGACTGCCTTGACGCCCTTTAGAACTGTATCGTGTGAGACGAGGCCGACCGAGCGCCGTGTCTGATATCCTAGCCATCTGCGGATATCCGGATCGGTCATCGGTGTTAGAGGGTGGTTCTGCATGCCGGATTCGTTGAGAAGCCGATCATGTACGAAAAGATGGCCCATGTAGACGGTACGGCCTGCCCCTGGAAAAGCCGGACACGCGACTGCAACTCTCACGCCGAGCGCTACCGCAAGCGCCTCCGCGACCGGGCCTATATTCCCTTCACGAGTTGAATCGAAGGTCGAGCAGTATTTGAACACGATCTGCTGGCACCCTTGTGCGAGCAGCCATTTCAAAGCTTCCAAAGACTGAGCAACCGCATCCTCGACGGGAATCGTACGGCTTTTCAACGCAACAACGCCCGCTTCGACGTCCGACGACGCGCCAGAGACTGGTACGCCAAGAAACTGTGCAGTCTTAAGGCCACCGCGGAGCGGCAGCCCCTTGGCAATCGTATTTGCGATGTCGCTTGCGCCGGTAAAATCGTCGGCGATTACACCAAGAAGCATTGCATCGTCCTTCTTTGTCCTCGAACCCGAGGCCCTGGCACGGCCGAGGATGTTCCCGAATGCATGGTCCAGCGCCGGCTTCGCGGCTTCGACCGACGGCTTGGGATAACTAGGATCCAATTAGCCCGCGCAACTTTGCTACGGCTTGTTCTGGACTGCTTAAGACTGGAATTGTCGTCGCGGCCTGCACGTCGGAAAGCGCGCGCGCCATCGAGAACTGGGCGAGTGTCACAGCTTCAAATCCGGAAAGGCACGTGGCTGCTTCTGCGATAAGCCGATTGTGCGTTGCCACGTCTCCGACCCTGACAGCATCGATTGCGCCGGGAACGAAGAAGCTGATAATTTCGGCAGCTGCCCCCAGCTTCCTGGCTTCTTCCCGAAATTCTTGCTCCATGCTCTCTTTCGCGGGGGCGAACGTGTAGAGCATGGCAGTCTTGCCACCTCGTGCGATCGCGGCCTCGAACATTGCCTCATTCGGCTTGAGGACCGGAACCTCTACCTTGGACGCCGCATACTCGATGGCGGGGCCGAATGCCGAACACGTAAAAAGCACTGCGGTACTGCCGGTTGACACGCCATACTCTGTCAGGCTCACAATGCGTTCGATGAGTTGATTGGAAATTTCAGCCGCTTTTGCACGATCAAGGGCGAGGCTTTCATCCAAAATATTGATGGGTTCTGCTTCGGGCCAAGTCGCGCGAAAGGCATCTAGAATTGGCTCTATAGCAACTGGCGTTGCGTGGATCAGTGCGATTCTGAATAACTTTGACATTGTCGTACTTTCGATACTGGGTAGCGGCTGGCTGGACACGGTTGGAAGCTTAGGCGCCTGTTTTCACAGCGCATTTTATGGCATGCGCTCTCTACCAGTGGACAGGCAAAGCTTCCGCGGGCGCTTAGAGCCAATCTGAAATCTTCTTTCCTCCTTTGATCCCCGTGCTTGAAGGTGGCTCTTATCCAGAGCGCGACAATTCGGGATATTTCCGATTGACGTGATCGCATACTGCAGCGTATACGGTCAAGTATAAAGCGAGGAGGAGCCACGCGAAATGAGAATTGCAGTTTTGCCAGGTGATGACATTGGTCCGGAGATCACGGAAGCATCGCTAACCGTGCTCAACGAAGCAGACAAGCGCTTCGGGTTGGGCCTTCAGTTTGACGTGCACGAAGTAGGGATGGCTTCTCACCGCCGATCCGGCACGACCCTGCCCGATGCCGCGCTCAAGGCGACTGTAGACGCCGACGGCGTGCTTCTCGGACCTGGCGGCATGACCGAATACCCGCCCGTCTCCGAAGGCGGGATCAACATTCCGGGCACGATCCGCAAGAGGTTGGACCTGTATGCAAACCTTCGCCCGGCACGCTCGAGGCCGGGTCTGGAGCGGGCACTGCCAGGTCTCGATTGCATGGTCGCCAGAGAGAACACCGAGGGCTTTTACGCTGACCGCAATATGTTCCTAGGCAGCGGCGAGTTCATGCCTACGCCGGACATCGCCTTGGCGGTTCGCAAGATCACGCGACAGGCATCACGACGCATTGCCGAGAAGGCGTTCGCCTTGGCGCAGGGTCGCCGGAAGCATGTCACGGTTGTTGGCAAGCGCCACGTCCTGCAGGTCAGCGATGGGCTTTTTGTGGAAGAGGCAGAAGCCGTTGCGTGCAACTATCCTGGCGTCGCGGTTCGCGAAGTCGATATCGACGCGATGGTGGCCGACATCTACACCAATCCAAGCCGTTTCGACGTCATCCTCATCACCAACATGTTCGGCGACATCCTGTCCAACCTCGCGGTCGCGTTATCTGGCGGTCTGGGCCTTGCCGCGGCACTGAACGTTGGTGATACGCGCGCCGCCGCGAACGCAGGGCACGGTTCGGCTCCCGACATCGCCGGAAGAGGCATTGCAAATCCAAGCGGCTTCATCCTTTCCGCCGCCATGCTTCTTGACTGGTGGGGTGCGCGTCAGGGGGGCAAGAAATTCCAGCATGCGGCAAAGGCAATCGAACAGTCGCTCGATAGCCTTCTGACATCGGGCCAGCGGACGGGTGATCTTGGTGGCCAGTTCCGAACACAGGGCTTTGCGAAAGCAATCGCCGAAAATCTCCGCGAACCGATCAAAGCAGCCAGTTAGCTGCACTCTGACGGCGAGGATTCGCTGCCAGGGCATGAACAAAGTAAAAATCACTGAAGCGTCATGGGAGGATACCAGATGCACGCACTGAAGGCAGTCGCTTACGCAGCAACATTCCAGTCGATCGTCATGACGGCCATACCCGCAAATGCGCAGCAGGTGCCTGAAGGCTACCCGGCTGAGTATTCAGACGTCGTGGCGGCCGCTATGAAGGAAGGGCAGGTCAGCGTTTATTCTCCGACAGACTCGGAGCAAGCAGAAGGCCTAATCAAGGGCTTCGAAAAGGCTTTTCCGGGCATTGCTGTGACATTGAACGACGTTGCCAGCGGGGCTGTTTACAACCGCGTGGTGAGCGAAGCCGCGGCCGGACAGGTGGGCTCTGACGTCGTGTGGTCCAACGGGCTCGATCTCCAGTTGGAACTCGTGGAAGAAGGCTATGCCGAGCGCTACAGATCGGCCGAGGCAGCAAACATTCCAGCCTGGGCTCAGTACAAGGATGCTGCCTATGCGACGACCGTCGAACCGATCATCTTCATGTACAACAACAAGATATTCAAGGAAGCGCCCCCCAAGAACCACAAGGATCTGGCCGACCTTCTCGACAGTAAGTCGACGGAACTGCAGGCCAAGGTGGCCACGTTCGATCCTGAAAAATCCGCGTCGGCCTATACCGTCATGGAAAACGATGTCATCAACGACAACGGCTTTTGGCCGTTGATCGAAACCTTCGGCAAGGCCAAAGGCAAAGTTTACTCCAGTTCGGGCCAACTGCGCGAAAAGGTGCTGTCTGGCGAACATCCCTTTGCGTTCAACGTCAACGGCGCTTACGCCAAGGGCTGGGCCAAATCGAATCCGACCTTGACCGTCTTGTATCCCGAAGACTACACGATCGCTGCCTCGCGCGCGGCCTTTATCAGCAAGAACGCCCCGCACCCAAACGCTGCAAAGCTCTTTCTCGACTACATGCTGTCGAAGGCAGGCCAAAAGGCCGTTGCAGAAGCCGGTCTTCCATCGGTTCGCAGCGACGTTTCCGCCGATAATTTCGACTCCGTGAACAAGGAAGCAGGCGGCAAGCTCGTGCCAATCAAGCTGGACGCTGCTCTGCTCGAAGGTCTGCAAGCGACCAAGCGCGGGGAGTTCTTTCGCAACTGGAAGAAAGCGCTCAATCAGTAAGGCCAAGGAGCCCGTAGAAATGGCTAGAACAAATGCCGATGCTACGGGGTTCCGACTAAGCGTCTTGGCCGCCCTCGGAATTCTCGTATTGTCTCCCGTGCTTCTGATCGTTTATCAGAGCTTCTTGACCGGGCCCTTCTTTTCGCCGATGAGCGAACTAGGCCTCGACGCCTACGTTTATATCTTCAGCGATCCAGATTTTTATCGTGCCTTGGCGACAACCGCTGTCTTTGCGCTCGGAACCATCACGGTTTGCGTGCCCTTGGGGGCGGTGCTTGCATTCCTCGTCACACGCACCGATCTCGCCGGTCGGCGTTGGCTCGAGGGCATCGTCCTCGTGCCTATGTTCCTCTCGGCGATCGTTCTGGGCTTTGGCTACACGGTCGCCGTCGGACCCGCCGGCATCGTGAGCCTCGCCTTCGAACGGGTCTTCGGCTTCGTACCCTGGAACATCTACGGCCTCTATAGCCTGATCCTGATCTCAGGTCTGACGCACGTGCCGTACGTTTACCTCTATTCATCGGCTGCCATGCGCAATCTTCCAGGTGACCTGGAGGAAGCAGCTCGGACATCGGGCGCTGGCGTGTGGACGGTTGCACGGTACGTGACATGGCCACTCATCATGCCGGCGCTCATCTTCAGTGTCGGTCTCAATGTCATGCTGGCGTTCGAAGCGTTCGGCCTGCCGCTTGTGCTTGGCGATCCGGCTGGAGTTCTTGTTCTCACCACCTACATCTACAAGCTGACGACCATCCTCGGCATTCCGTCCTATCAGCTCATGGCGGTCGTCGCGGTCGTCCTTCTTGCCATCATTTTCCCCTTGGTCTTCATTCAGCGCAAGCTTCTCAGCCGCGCCCGCCGCTTCGCGGCGATTGGCGGCAAGGGCGCTCGCGTCACGCGAATTCGCTTGGGAAAAACCGGCCAGGTCGTTGCGTGGATTGGCATCGCCACGTGGCTTTTCATTGCCATCGTGCTTCCAATCGGCGGGATCGCGGTCAGAGCGTTCGTCGACTCTTGGGGATCAGGCGTAAACCTTCTCGACCACCTCACGCTGAACAACTTCGAGCAGCTCTTTCATATCGACGCTCTGCAAAGAGGCATAGTCAACACGGTGCTCCTGGCGGTCATAGGCGGAGCGCTTGCGGTCGGCGCCTATCTGATAATCGCTTTGGCAGGTCATCGTTGGAGTGGTGCCGGTCATACGGCGCTGGACTACATGGTGCTCATGCCCAGGGCGCTGCCCGGTCTCATCATCGGTCTGGCTTTCTTCTGGATATTCCTCTTCGTGCCGTTCCTTCAACCATTGCGGCTGACTCTCATCAGCCTCCTCGTGGCGTACATCATCGTCGGGCTGTCTTACGGGCTGCGGTTGATACAGGCCACACTTCTTCAGGTCGCGCCCGAGCTGGAGGAGAGTGCGCGTTCAGCGGGCGCCACCATCGGCCAGACCTGGTCGCGGATCGTGATTCCGATTATCCGACCCGGTCTGCTCGGCGCCTGGACGATGATCATGATCATTTTCCTGAGGGAGTACGCCACCGGCGTCTACCTCATGACCAATGGCACCGAGGTGATCGGCTCGCTAATCGTTTCGCTAATGGCCAGTGGATCACTCGACACGATCGCCGCGCTGGCACTTATCAGCGTCGTCATGACGACGGGCGGTCTTGTACTGGCAAATCGCCTCGGAGGAAAAATTCATGAGTGATCTGATTGTTGATGACATTCACATGCATCTGGGGGCATTGCACGTGCTCCAGGGCACTTCATTTACGGCGAACAGAGGCGAAGTCGTCGCACTCCTCGGAGCTTCCGGCAGCGGCAAGACGACCTTGCTGCGTACCATTGCCGGCCTCGAAATCCCGAGCAAGGGTCGCATTGAGATCGGCGGCAATCCGGTGTTCGACTCTACGACGAACACGCTTCTCCCGCCGGAAAGGCGTGACATCGGTCTGGTCTTTCAATCCTATGCGCTCTGGCCTCATAGGACGGTTGCCGAGAATGTCGCTTTCGGCCTGACGATCCGCGGGAAAGATAAGACCGAGATCGGCAAGCGTGTTCAGGAAATGCTCGAAAAGCTGGGGCTTGGCCACCTCGGCGAGCGCTTTCCTTTCCAGCTTTCCGGCGGCCAGCAACAGCGTGTCGCGATCTGTCGGGCACTGGTCTATCAGCCGAAGGTCATCTTGCTTGATGAACCATTGTCGAACCTCGATGCGAAGCTCCGCGAAGAGGCGCGTTACTGGATCAGAAAGCTCATTCTCGAGCTGGAACTCTGCGCGGTGATGGTTACGCACGACCAGCACGAGGCGCTCGCCATGGCTGACAACATATTGCTGCTCAAGAATGGGACTATCGTGCAAAGTGGGTCGCCGTTGGAAATCTACAGCAATCCGACCAACCGCTACACGGCCGAATTCCTTGGCAACAACAACAGCATTGACGGCAACTTGAGCATCAAGGACGGCAAGCCAGTTGTAAGCGGACCGTCATGGTCGATCACCGGCGTCATGCCGGAAGGACCGTCGGCCGCCGATGGCAACGCGGCATCGGCAATTGTGCGTGTCGAGCGAACTGCAATTCACGATGGACCCGGTCCGAATCGCATTGCCGTCAACCTGGACGCCAGCATGTATCTGGGCGATCACTGGGAATATCGCCTCAGTGGTCCCGGCGTTTCGCTGAAGGCGCTGGGAAGTGTTCGCCGCGAGCCCGGTAACGTCTGGTGCGAGCTTCCATCAGACAGCGTCTGGATATTCTCGCGGGCATTGTAAACGTCCGGTATCCGCGGGTCGGTGAGATCCGTACGCCTCCTGGTACATTCCTATAGGCCTCCCAAGCCTGACTCTCGGCCATCCGAATCCCCTCGTGGGAGATGGATGGCCGACGTTCTTCTCGGCTTTGGACGAGCGCTGGTGGCTAAGGCCGGATCATGCGGACATGGCAATGCTTGCTCAGGACTCGAATTCGGCGGCCAATGCGCCTTCAGGCCCTTACATCATGCTGGTTTCGAGGCGCTCCACGATCTCATCAATTTCCTTGGCGCTACGACGGCGCTGTTGTTTATGTATGGATCGCGCCAACTGAAGATCTCCTTTGAGAAGGGCGTCGACCAAGGCCCCGTGAGCTTCCGTCGAAGGCACCGGAGTTGGCCTAAACGTGCGGGTTATGGTCCGTACGCGCCACATCTGTTCGAGGAACTGGTTAGCGCATTTGATAAGGACTTCGTTGCCACTCAGTCTCAGCAATGCGCCATGGAATTCCGCGTCTGCTTCTGACCACAGCTTCAAATCGTCCATCTCGTTCGCCTTGCGCATCTTGGCGACCGAGACCACGAGGGATTGAAGCAGCTCCTGGGAACAGCGCTCGTGGATCAAGTCGATCGCGAGCAATTCGAGGCCGGCAAGAACCTCTTGGATGTCCCACAGTTCCTTCCGCGAAATCAGGGGCACGCGGAAACCCTGGCGCGGCAGCACCTCCAGCAATTTTTCTTCAGAAAGACGCTGCAACGCAACTCTGATCGGCGTACGACTCATCCCCAGACGTTTCTCGACCTCACCGATGGAGATTGACACGCCCGGCCGATAGCTACCTGCGAGGATGTCACGCTTGAGTGATGCATATGCGACGTCGTAGTTCGTTTGATTTTCAGAAGCCACTGGCGCTCCAGATTATGACGGGAATTATACGTTATTGTATACCTAGTAGGGCCGCAAATGTCCATCTCTCCTTCTTACGTTGAAAGCGGAAGTCGGTGTGCCCAATCCCGACGAAGCCAAACGGATGATTCAATGGGTGGGACGTGATCCAGCCTGATTGAACAATGCCGAGTGGATGATCGTGCACCAGGATCATTGTGCTGCTTAGATTCGAGACGAATTTTCCATTCAGATGGCCACCATCAGCGAATGTCGGGTATCGGTGGTTGGCGCCTCTCTGCAACCAACATACCTTGTAGTCGCACGGCCCTGGCTCGTTGGTTTCGACGGACTGATTGTTTTTGTTGAAAAGGTGACGTCCCTCCGGGCCTACCAAATCGCATCCCTGCGATACTGATCTGACCTGTCAAATCGCCACGATTAGCGAATGTCGGTATCGGTGGCTGCATGTCCCCACATCAACGATGTGACATCGTGCGAATCCAAAATCAGGCTGCCGATTACCGCCAACATTCGTGCAAAAAACGCCGTACTAATTGCCGTACTAATTGGCAAAAAAGTACGGCGTCGATCCGTTAAGTGTTTGAAAACGTTGGTGATCCCGACAGGAATCGAACCTGTGACCTACAGATTAGGAATCTGCCGCTCTATCCTACTGAGCTACGGGACCACGCGGCCAGACACATAGCCGCTTCGGATCGTTTCGCCAAGAGGCCGGCCGAAGGCAATTCGGCCGACTTTGCGCTGCCGTCGTCAGGCGGCCAGCGCGGTTTCCGCCAGTTTCACCCAGTAGCTCATGCCGTGCGGGATGACCTCGTCGTTGAAGTCGTAGGCCGGGTTGTGGAGACCGGCGGTGTCGCCATTGCCGATGAAGATGAAGGCGCCGGGGCGGGCTTCGAGCATGTAGGAGAAATCCTCGCCGCCCATCACGGGCTGGATGCCGCGGTGGACATGGGCGTCGCCGGCGACACTCATCGCGACATCACCGGCAAACACCGTCTCTTCCGCGTGGTTGAAGGTCACGGGGTAATTTGCCTGGTAGTCGACCTCGATCTTTGCCCCGAACGCGGTCGCCAGCCCGTCGCAGATGCTGCGGATGCGCTCTTCGGACTTCTTCGCGATCTCCTTGCGCAAGGTGCGCACGGTGCCGGCTATTTCAGCGGTTTCGGGGATGATGTTGTAGGCGTCACCGGCGTGGAACTTGGTCACCGACACGACCACGGCCTCGACCGGATCGGTGCTGCGCGAGGCGATCGTCTGCAAGGCGCCGACCAGTTGGCTGGTGATGACGATCGGGTCGATCGTGCCGTGCGGCATCGCCGCGTGGCCGCCCTTGCCGCGCACGGTGATGGTGAACTCGGCGGTCGCCGCCATGATCGGACCCGGGCGAATGGCGAACTGCCCGACAGGCAGGCCCGGCATGTTGTGCATGCCGAACACCCTGGAGATGTCGAAACGCTCCATCATGCCGTCCTTGACCATCTCGTTGCCGCCGCCGCCGCCCTCTTCGGCCGGCTGGAAGATCACCGCCACGGAGCCGGTGAAGTTGCGCGTCTCGGCGAGATATTTGGCCGCGCCAAGAAGCATCGCCGTGTGGCCGTCATGGCCGCAGGCATGCATCTTGCCGGGGATGGTCGAGGCGTAGGGCTTGCCCGATATCTCGTTGAGCGGCAGCGCGTCCATGTCGGCGCGCAGGCCGATGGTCGGGCCTTCGCCCTGGCGGCCGCGGATGACGCCGACGACGCCGGTCTTGCCGAGCCCGGTGACCACATCGTCACAGCCGAAAGCCTTCAGCTTCTCGGTGACGAAGGCGGCGGTCTTGAAGACGTCGAAGTTCAGTTCTGGCGTCTGGTGCAGATGCTGGCGCCAGCCGGCAACTTCGTCCTGCATTTCGGCGGCACGGTTCAGGATTGGCATGATGGTTCCATCTCGCTGTTGGGACAGCGGCGTTGGCCGCTGCCTTGCAATTGTGATCGCCAGGCACTTTGCCATCTTGGCGTCACATAGAGTAAATAGCACCGCAACAATGGGTCCGGTTTTTGAGGGGTCGGACCATATGCTGGCGATCGCGTAACGAAATCTTACGGAGCCAGGGGCGACTACGGCAAGAGGCGATTTCGGATTTGATCATGCGGTACAGGCATTTCCTCAAACTATTCTCGGCTGGCACAATCGCGCTGTCGGTCCTGGCCGGGCCGGCGCTGGCCAATCCGGTGGTCGTGTTCGACCTCGGCAGCGGCAAGATCCTGCAACATCAGGACGCGTTCAAGCGCTGGTATCCGGCGTCGCTGAGCAAGCTGATGACCGCTTATGTCACCTTTCGGGCGATCGCCGCCGGCGAGGTTCAGCTTGATTCGCCGATCAAGGTGACCAAGCACTCCGCTTCCGAGCCGCCAAGCAAGATGGGCTTCAAGCCGGGCTCGGTGATGCGGCTCGACAACGCACTGAAGATGATGCTGGTCAAATCGGCCAACGACATCGCCATGGCGGTGGGCGAAAATGTCGGCGGTTCGCAGGCGGCCTTTGCCGACCGGATGAACGCCGAGGCGACCCGGCTCGGCATGAACGGCACGCATTTCGTCAATCCGAATGGGCTTTTTTCGCCGGATCAGTACACGACGGCGCGCGACCTCGCCGTGCTGGTGATGGCGATCCGCCGCGAATTTCCGCAATATGCGCCGTGGTTCTCGATCGAGGGTCTTGCCGTCGGCAAGAAGGCGATCCCCAACTACAATCTCTTGATCGGCCGCTATCCCGGCGCCGATGGCATGAAGACCGGCTTTGTCTGCCCTTCCGGCTTCAACATGATCGGTTCGGCGACCCGCAACGGGCGCACGCTGGTCGCGGTGGTGCTTGGCGAGAAATCGGCCGTCACACGTGCCGAGACCGCCGCGAGATTGCTCGATCAAGGTTTTGACGCGCCGGCCGCCGGCTCGGCCACCGTCACCACGCTGGCGCCCTATGGCGACACTGTCTCGCCCAACGACATGCAGGACGAGGTCTGCAAGAAGAAGGCGCCTGCGGAGCAGTCCGAGGCGCCGCCGGTTGCCGCCAAGAACGTGCCGAAATCGCCCTATCAGGAAAAGCTCGACCATGTGCCGACGCTGATTGCCGTCGGCCTTGGCGGCGCCACCGGTCCGGCGCCGAAGGCCATCCTCGACCAGGGCGGCCAGGAATATGCCGATGTGCCGATCCCGAGCTGGCGGCCCGACAGGCCGGCACCGGCCGGCACCGGTCCGAAGATTGCCGGCTCCGCCGCACAGGGCGACCAGCCGGCCAAGGTCGCGAACTAGCCAATGGCGAGCGGCTTCCCGATCCCCGTCTCGGTGCTGACCGGTTTCCTCGGCGCCGGCAAGACGACGCTGCTCAACCGGCTGCTCAAGGATCCGGCGCTGGCCGATACGGCGGTGATCATCAACGAGTTCGGCGAGGTGGCGATCGACCATCTGCTGGTCGAGCAGTCTTCCGACGGCATCATCCAGCTGTCGGACGGCTGCCTGTGCTGCACGGTGCGCGGCGAACTGGTCGACACGCTGGCCGATCTGGTCGACCGGCTGCAGACCGGCCGCATCGCCCGTCTGGCCCGCGTCATCGTCGAAACCACCGGCCTTGCCGACCCGGCGCCGGTGCTGCAGTCGATCATGGCGCATCCGGCGCTGATCCAGGCCTTCCGGCTCGACGGCGTCATCACTCTGGTCGATGCCGTCAACGGCAACGCCACGCTCGACGCCCATGTCGAGGCGGTGAAGCAGGCTGCCGTCGCCGATCGCATCGTGCTCAGCAAAGCCGATCTGGTCGCCGATCCCAATGAGTTGGAAATGCTTCGGGCGCGCCTGCGGCAGATCAATCCGGGCGCCGAACTGCTCGATGCCGGCGACACGGAGACAGGCGTGGCGGCGCTGTTCGACTGCGGCCTTTACAACCCGGCAACCAAATCCGCCGATGTGCGGCGCTGGCTGGGCGAGGAAGCGGCGCGCGATCACGACCACCACCATCATGATGGGCATGATCATGCACATGGCCATGACTACGGTCATCGCCACGATCAGCGCGTGCGTTCCTATTCGCTGGTGCATGACGGCCCGGTGCCGTTTTCGGCGATCGAGATGTTCCTCGACCTGCTGCGCTCGACCCATGGCGAGCGCCTGCTGCGCATGAAAGGCGTTATCGAGTTGCAGGAGGACCCGTTGCGACCGCTGGTGATCCATGGCGTGCAGAAGATTCTGCATCCGCCGGTGCAATTGCCGTCCTGGCCGGATGGCCAACGCGGCACGCGGCTGGTGCTGATCACGCTCGATATGCCCGAAGATTATATTCGCAGGCTGTTCGCCGCCTTCACCAACCGGCCGTCGATCGACACGCCCGACCGCGCCGCGCTGGAAAACAACCCGCTGGCGATTGCCGGGCGTTGAACTCTACGATTGCTGTTCGCCGCGCTCGATCAGAAAGCGATGGCCGCCGGAGACCGCCGCCGTTTCAATCAACTGGTGGCCGCTCTCCGAACAGAATGCCGGAATGTCGATGACGGCGAGCGGGTCCGTGGTTTCGAGCCACAGCCGGCTGCCCGGTTGCATCCCGGCCAAGCGCTTCTTGGCCTTGAGCACGGGCAAGGGGCAGTTCAGCCCCTTGAGGTCATAAATAGCGGCGCGATCATCCACGGGCGAAATCAACCGCCGAACATGCCGAGCAGCTTGTTCTTCAGCTTCGTCACGCGGCTCTCGTCGGCACTCGCCGCTTGCGTCTCAGCCATCGGTGCCGCTTCCGAAGGGGCCGCGATGGTCGCGGTGGCGACAGGGGCTTCCTTGGCGGCCTTTTCGGCCTCCTTTTCGGCCAGAGCCTGAGCCTTGGCGGCTTCCTTGGCTTGCTTGGCCGCCTCTATGGCGGCCAGCCTCTGCTCCTCGGCCTTCTGCTTGGCCGCCTTTTCGGCGTCGAGGGCCGCCATCTTGCGGCCAGCGGGCGAATCGATGCGGCCCATGCGTGCCGTCTCGGTGACCGAGCCGTCATTGTTGAGCGACGGCGGATCGATCGGCACGCGTTCGCCGCGTGCGCGGCGCTTGGACCAGTCGGAGACGATGCTGGCTTCCTTGATACCGGCGATGGTCGGCTTGGGCGCCGGCACGCTGGCCTTGACCGCGCCGCTGAATGCCGCGTCGTAGGTGCTCATGTAGGAATTGTAGGCGCTCTTCAGCGAATCAGGCTGCGTCGTCGCCGGGCAAGCGCCGGTCGGGTCGAATGTCTGACCGTCGGCGGCAACCTGGTTGAAGACATAACGCTTCTCGCAGACATCGACCTTCGGCGGCACCTTGGTGATCTCGAAATTGTCGTAGCCGACCTTCAGCATCTTCCAGAAGTCGTAATTGGGGTCGTTGCGGTAGCGCGCCATGTTGGCGGCAGTCATGCGGAACGGAAACGCCTGGATCTGGAACTCGGTCTGGCCGCCCTGGAAAGCATCGCGGCCGAAGGCATAGATCTGCTCGATCTGCGCATCGGTCATCGAATAGCAGCCCGACGACGAACAGGCGCCGTGCACCATCAAATTGGAGCCGGTACGGCCATTGGCGCGGTCATAGGCGTTGGGATAGCCGATGTTGAAGGACAAATGGTAGTTCGAGCGCGGATTCATCTGCGCCGGGCGCACCGTGTAGAAGCCTTCCGGCGCCTGGCGGTCGCCTTCTGTGTATTTCGGCCCGAGCTTGCCCGACCATTTGCAGATGTCGTAGCTGGCGACCATGTCGTAGCGGCCGTTGGTCTTGGCCTTCCAGATCTCGAGCTTGCCTTCTTCCTTGAAGATACGAGCCATCACCGACGAGGTGCGGACCATGCCCTTGGCTCTCATGTCGGCGAGGATCTTGTCGGGCAGCGGCTTGTTGGCCTCCGGCGCGAAATCCTTCATCGACGAATTGTTGCAGCCGGCAACGCCGAGGGCGGCGATCAGGATTCCGGTGCGGGCAAGCTTGATAAACATGGCTGCGGATATCGTCTTTTCTCTGGCGCCAGGACGTTTCCTGCCCCGGCTGCTGCACTGCGCATCGACGGACCCTAAGCCCGTTAACCCTAACAAATTCCTTACCGCAAGTGCCGACGCATCCCCCTGCGGCAGTCTCATTGAGCCGAATGCAGCGGCATTTTTGTGGCAAAAATGCTCCGCTCCGCCACATTGTGGCCGCCAAGGCTGCATGCGGTCAGAGACTGCGGCCCATGGCCAGGTATTTTTCGCGGCGCTGCTCGCGGAAATCGGTGTTGGCGCCGGCAAAGTCCTTCATCGTCCTGGCGATGAGGTCTCCGGTCGCGCCGATCACGGTTTCGGCGCCGCGATGCGCGCCGCCGAGCGGCTCGGGGATAATGGCGTCGATGATCTTCAGCTCCAGAAGGTCCTGCGCGGTGATCTTCATGTTGGTTGCCGCATCCTTCGATCGCGTCGTGTCGCGCCACAGGATAGAGGCGGCGCCTTCCGGCGAAATCACCGAATAGATGGCGTGTTCGAGCATGTAGACGCGGTTGGCGGTGGCGATGGCAATGGCTCCGCCCGAACCACCTTCGCCGATAACCACCGAGATCGACGGTACTTTCAGGCCGAGGCAGGTCGAGGTTGAACGGGCGATAGCCTCCGCCTGGCCGCGCTCTTCAGCGTTGACACCGGGATAGGCGCCAGCCGTGTCGACCAGCGTCAGCAGCGGGATCTTGAAGCGGTCGGCCAGTTCCATCAGCCGTACCGCCTTGCGGTAGCCCTCCGGGCGAACCGATCCGAAATTGTGCTTCAGGCGGCTGGCTGTGTCGGAACCTTTTTCCTGGCCGATGATGGCAATGGGTTCGCCGCGGAAACGGGCGAAACCGCCGACGATCGCCTGGTCCTCACCGAAATTGCGGTCGCCGGCCAGCGGCGTGAAATCGGTGAACAGGCCCTTGATATAGTCGACGCAATGCGGCCTGTCGGGATGGCGCGCCACCTGCACCTTCTGCCACGGCGTCAGCGCCTTGTAGGCGTCGCGCAGCGCGTCGCGGGAGCGCTTCTCGAGACGGCTGATCTCGTCGCCGACATCGACCGCCTCGCCGTTCTCGGCAAGCTTCTTCAGCTCGAGGATCTTGCCCTCGAGGTCCTGCACCGGCTTTTCGAAATCGAGGTAGTTGTACATGCGTGAGCGGACCGATACGTCGGAAGGCAATGGCTGACGGAACCCTTGAATCCAAGGCTCCGGGCGGTGAAATGTCGTCCTCACATAGCGATATGAGGCCTAGTCGGCAAGCGGATGATGATCGTTGACCAGCCGCACCAGCCGCTCTTCCAGCACATGGGTGTAAATCTGTGTCGTCGATATGTCGGCATGGCCAAGCAATTGCTGCACGACCCTGAGATCGGCGCCGTTCTGCAGGAGATGGCTGGCGAAAGCATGGCGCAGTACATGCGGCGAGATCTTCGCCGAGGCGATGCCGGCCCTTGCCGCCAGCCCCTTCAGGTCACGCGCGAAGACCTGGCGCGAGAGATAGCCGCTGTCGGAGGCGGCCGGAAACAGGAACGGACTGTCGGCAAAGGCGGGCACCCTGGCGCGGGCGGCAAGCCAGGTCTTCATCGCCGTGCGCGCCTTGGCGGAGAGCGGCACCATGCGCTCCTTGTCGCCCTTGCCGCGCACCATGAAGAAACGGTCGTCGCGCTGCGCCACCGTCACCGGCAGGCCGACCAGCTCCGAAACGCGCAGGCCGGTGGCGTAAAGCACCTCGACCAGCGCATGCAGGCGCAGTGACGCCAGACTGTCCCCATCGCCCGACGAGACACCGCCGGCCTCAAGCGCCGCACGGTCGATCAGCCGGCCGGTGTCGGCCTCGCTCATCGTCTTGGGCAGCGGGCGGCCCTTTCTCGGACTGTCCAGCGTGCCGGTCGGGTCATCGCCGCGCAGGCCTTCGGCGTAGAGGAATTTGAAGAACTGGCGGATCGCCGACAGTTTGCGCGCCTGCGAGGTGGCTGCAAAGCCGCGGGCGGCAATGTCGTCGAGATAGGCGCGGATATCGGCGGCGGCGGCACCGGCCAGCCCGCCATCGATCGCGCCAGAAGCGTCCTCGAGGTCGCGGCGGTAGGAGGAAAGCGTGTTTTCGGCCGCGCCCCGCTCGGCGCTCATCATTTCCAGAAAGGCTTCGATGCGGGCGGCGCTGTTCATTCAATTTTCTTCGGGTTCAGCTTTTCTTGGGGTTCAGCTTTTCCGGAGGGATGCGCACGCTCATTTCCCCCTTCTTTGGCTCGACGAACATCACCAGGGCGAACATCGTACCATAGGCAATGCCAGCCAGAATCGCTGTTACCACGACAAAGCGAAACAGTGTCGGCATCAATTTTCGCCCGTCTTCTTGTTCTGCGTTTCCAAACCCTGTCCCCTTATGGGACGCCAATCCGGCCAATTCAAGGAAGAAGCTGGGGCCTGTTAGCAACTTCTCATGCAGACCCTGCCGGTCCATATCGGGTTCAAGGCACTTGCCACGCTTGACGCAAACGGGCTTTTCATGTCGATACGCCGGCAAAGAGGGCCTTCGAACAATCCAATGAACGCGCTGCCAGCAAATCCTCCAGACGAGACCCACGCCGCGTTGCTTGGCCGGCTGGGCAGCCGTTCCGTCGTCTTCGTCGGACTGATGGGCGCCGGCAAGACGGCGATCGGCCGTAAGGTGGCGACGATGCTGGCGCTGCCCTTCATCGACAGCGACCAGGAGATCGAAAGCGTCTCGCGCATGACCGTTCCGGAGCTGTTCGAGCGCTATGGCGAGACCGAATTCCGGGCGCTGGAGCAGCGCGTCATCCTGCGCGTGCTGGAAAACGGCCCGCAGGTGCTGTCGACCGGCGGCGGCGCCTTCATGAATGCGCAGACGCGCGAGGCGATTGCAGCGCAGGGCGTGTCGGTATGGCTGAAGGCCGAGCTCGATCTTCTGATGGACCGCGTCTCCAAGAAGCAGAACCGGCCATTGTTGAAAAGTGCCGATCCGCGCGCCGTGCTGAAGCGGCTGATGGGCGAGCGCTATCCGGTCTACGCGACATCGGACGTCACCGTGCCGACCCGCGACGACCGCAAGGAAGTCATCGCGACCGAGGTGGTGGACGCGCTGTGCCGGCATTTCGGCATCGATGAGGCGGCTGCGGCGGGCGAGGTGGAATCGTGAGCATCGATGCACCCATTGTCGTCGAAGTAGGCCTTGGCGATCGGACCTATGACATTCTGATCGGCTCGGGGTTGTTGGCCCGCGCGGGCGCGGAGATTGCGCGCCGGCTGCCGGGCACGCGCGCCGCGGTCGTCACCGACGCCAATGTCGCGGCAGCGCATCTCGCTGCCCTTCAGGCCAGCCTCGAAACGGGCGGCATCCAGACCGCCGTGATCACGTTGCCGCCCGGCGAGAAGACCAAGAGTTTTGCCCGTCTCGAAGAGGTGGTCGACGGTGTGCTGGCTGCGAAACTGGAGCGCGGCGACATCGTCATCGCCTTCGGCGGCGGCGTTATTGGCGACCTTGCCGGCTTTGCCGCCGGCATCGTGCGGCGCGGCATGAATTTCGTGCAGATCCCGACCTCGCTGCTGGCTCAGGTCGATTCCTCGGTCGGCGGCAAGACCGGCATCAACAGCCCACGCGGCAAGAACCTTGTCGGCGTCTTCCATCAGCCGAAACTGGTGCTGGCCGACACCGGCGTGCTCGACACGCTGCCGATCCGCGAATTCCGCGCCGGCTATGCCGAACTCGCCAAATACGGGCTCATTGACCGGCCGGAAATTTTCGCCTGGCTGGAAAAGAATTGGGTCCAGGTTTTTGCCGGCGGGCCGGAGAGGGCGCAGGCTATTGCCGAAGCCTGCCGCGCCAAGGCCGATGTGGTTGCGCGCGACGAATTCGAGACCGGCGACCGCGCGTTGCTCAATCTCGGCCACACATTCGGCCACGCGCTGGAAGCCGCCACCCAATATGACGGAAGCCGCCTCGTCCATGGCGAAGGCGTCGCAATCGGCATGGCGCTGGCCTACCGGTTCTCGTCACGGCTCAATCTGGCCAGCCCCGACGATGCCGCGCGCGTCGAGTCGCATCTGCGCGCCGTCGGCCTGCCTTGGCGGATAGCCGACATCCCGGGCGAATTGCCTGACGCCGAGGCTCTGCTTGCCTTCATCGCCCAGGACAAGAAGGTGTCACGCGGCGCGCTGACCTTCATCCTGACGCGCGGCATCGGCCAGGCTTTCATTGCCAAAGATGTTCCGGCATCGGAAGTGCTGTCGTTTCTGACAGAAAACCATCCTGACCAGCAGAAGATGCGGCCGAGATGACCAACGAGCCCGGCTGGATCGTCGTCGCCGTCCTCGCCATCCTCATCGTGCTGCTCGTTGCCGTGCGCACGCGCCTGCTTGCCATGTTCGGATACGAGCTTTCGCGCATCGAGCCGCAGCGTTCCAGCCAGGACGAATTGCGCGGTGCGGTCGACGATTTCCGCCGCGACGGCCAGGTGGTGCGCGAGGATCGCGACCGCGTCGGCGGGCTGTTCGATCTCGCCGAGCTGGAAGTCTCCGACGTCATGGTCCACCGCACCAACATGCGCTCGGTCAATGCGGACAATGCGCCGGAAGCGGTGGTGCGCGAGATTTTGCAAAGCCCGCACACCCGCATGCCGCTGTGGAAAGGCTCGCTCGACAACATCGTCGGCGTGCTGCATGCAAAGGATCTGCTGCGCGCCTTGAACGAAGTCGGCAACGATTTCTCCCGGATCGACGTGATGAAGATCGCCTCGAAACCCTGGTTCGTGCCCGACACCACGACCTTGCAGGAACAGCTCAACGCCTTCCTTCGCCGCAAGGCGCATTTCGCCGTCGTGGTCGACGAATATGGCGAGGTCGAAGGGCTGGTGACGCTGGAGGACATTATCGAGGAGATCGTCGGCGAGATCGCCGACGAGCATGATGTCGACATACAGGGCGTCAAGCAGGAGGCCGACGGCTCCGTCGTCGTCGACGGGACGGTGCCCATCCGTGACCTCAACCGGGCTCTCGACTGGAACCTGCCGGATGAGGAGGCCACCACCATTGCCGGCCTCGTCATCCACGAGACGCAATCGATCCCCGAGGAGAAGCAGGCTTTTACGTTCCACGGCAAGCGCTTCGTCGTGATGAAACGCGACAAGAACCGGATCGCAAGGCTGAGGATCAGGCCAGCCGGCGACACCTGATACGCGCAGGGAGGCCGGGGCACGTCATCCGGCGATCTGGCTGGTCGAGCGTTCGTGGATCGTCGCGCCGGTCTCGGCATCTATGGCGGCCAGGCTGACTTCATAGCCCCAAAGCCTGCGAATGTGACGAAGCGTGGCGTCGCGGCTGGCATCCTCGAGAAGGATGCCGTCATTGACCTTGTGCTGCAGCCGCAAATGGCGGTCGCCGAGCAGATCGACATCCACCACCTGAATGTCCGGCCGGTTCGCGCCGAGATCGTAACTGTTGGCGAGCGCGTCGCGTATCTTGCGGTAGCCGCGCTCGTCGTGGATCGAGGTGACCTGACAATGCGGTTGGTCGGCAGCGTCGCCGAGCACAAAAAACCGCCATTTCCGGATCATGGCCGGACTGAGGTACTGGCGGATAAACGATTCGTCGCGATGATCGGCCCATGCGTCAAGCAGGACCTCGCGCCAGTTGCCCTGGCCGGCGATGTCGGGAAACCAATCGCGGTCCTCGGCCGTGGGTTTGGTCGAGATGCGCTGAATGTCCTGCATCATGTCGAGGCCGAGAGCATAGGGGTTGATGCCTGAAAAGCGCGGATCGTCGAAGGCCGGCTGAAAGACCACGTTGGAATGATTGCGCAGGATTTCGAGCATGGCGCCTTCGCTGATCTGGCCGCGGTCGAACAGCATGTTCATCAGCGTATAGTGCACGAAAGTGGCACAGCCTTCGTTCATCACCTGTGTTTGCCGTTGCGGGTAAAAATATTGCGCGATGACGCGGACGATCCTGATGATCTCACGCTGCCAGGGCTCCAGGACCGGGCTGTTCTTTTCCAGGAAATAGAGCAGGTTTTCCTCAGGCAGGTTGAGCGATTTCTTCCGCTCCGGGTCCTGGCCCTTTTCGTTGGTCGCTTGCTGGGAAGGCGGCAGCGTACGCCACAAGTCGTTGTAGGAGCGCTCCTCGTATTCGAGACGCTCGCGAATTCCTTCGCGTTGCCGTTCGGACGACAGCCTCGGCGGCCGGTGATAGCGAAACACGCCCTGATCCATCAGCGCGTGAGCGGAATCGAGAACAGCCTCGACGGCGGCGAGGCCGTGCCGCTCCTCGCAACGGACTATGTAGCCCTTGGCGAAGTCCAGGTAGCCGAGGATCGCACCCGCATCCGTCCACTGTTTGAACAGCTGATTGTTCTTGAAGAAATGATTGTGCCCGAGCGCTGCATGGGCCGTCACCAAGGCCTGCAGGGCCATGGTGTTTTCCTCCATCAGATAGACGATGCAGGGATTGGAATTGATGACCAGTTCATAGGCAAGCCCTCGCCCGCCTTTGCGATAGAGCAGATCCTGGTGGAGGAAATGTTTGCCGAAAGACCAGTGACGGTACATCAATGGCATGCCGATGGACGAATAGGCGTCGAGCATTTGTTGCGACGAGATGATCTCCATCTGAACGGGATAGGTGTCCAGATGAAGCTCTTCGACCGCAAGTGCCTCGATCGCGTCATAGGCCCGCGACAATGTTTTGAAATCCCAGTCTGACCCTGAGAAAAGCAGACTGGATTTGCTCGCTTGTCTGGCCATCGGGAACCCTCACGCTCTCTTGAGGGAGGCCGGCTGCCTGCCGAAGAGCTGGCGAAAGACCGGGTAGATATCGGCGGGTGTGGCGATGCGGCTCATCTGGAAGTTCGGCCACTTCTGGTCGATGGCGTTATAGGCACGCCACAGCGACGTCCCGTTTTCGGTCGAGCCGAAAATATGGGCTTCACGCTCGTCGATGATCTCGACATAGGCAAAATATTGGCACAGCCGCATGAGTTCGCCGTTGAGCAGCGAAATGCATCGCTCTGAATCGCCGGCGAAATTGTCGCCGTCCGAGGCCTGGGCGGCATAGATGTTCCAGTCGTGGGCCGGGTAACGGCTGGCGATAATACGGTGCATTTCCTCCAGCGCGGTGGAAACGACGGTGCCGCCGCTTTGGGTGTTGTAGAAAAATGTCTCCTCGTCGACCTCCTGAGCCAGGTGCGTGTGGCGGATGAAGACAATCTCGATGCGGTCGTAGCGTCGTTTCAAGAACAGGTGCAGCAGCACGAAGAAACGCTTGGCCAGATCCTTCTCGCGCTCGCCCATGGACCCGGACACGTCCATCAGACAGAACATGACGGCATTGGCGTTCGGCACCGGCCGGGAATCGAAGCGGTTGAAGCGGATGTCGACCGGATCGACATAGGCAATCCGGCGGCGGCGTCGTTCCAGCCGGTCAAGCTCTTCGCGCAATGCCGCAATACGCTGGCGCGCGTCGACGCTGGATGGCGCCGACTCGAGCGAGGCGATTTCCTCGAGGAGGACATCCAGTTCGACCTGCTTGGGGCGCCTCAGCGCAATGCGGCGGCCGTGGCTGTTGCGCATCGTGCGGCCGACATTGATGTTGGTCGGCGAACCGGTGGCGGCGAAGCCGGCTCTGCGCGGCTTGAAGGCAAGGATCTCCTTGAGGTTGAGCTTGACCATGTCCGGGAGCTCGAGATCCTCGAAGAACAGATCGAGCACTTCCTCGCGCGACAGTACGAAACGAAAGTCGTCCTCTGATGCCTTGTTTCCCGGGGACGATGCTCCCCCGCCGCCTCCGCCGGGCTTGGGGATCAGGTCTCCGGCGGAGAAATGCCTGTTGCCCGGCAAGATGTGCTGGCGCCTGCCGGTGTCGCCGGCGTTGTTGAAGCTCGGCTCGCTTGTGCCTCTTTCGGGCATGCGCACGGCGTGCTCGGAATCCGCGTCGGCAATCCTGCCGGTGCGGATCTGGTCGCGTATGCTCCGCTTCAATTCCTCGCGCGCGCGTCGGAGGAAGCGCTGGCGATTGCCGAGACTCTTGTCTTTCGGGTTCAGGCGGCGGTCGATGAAGATCGGCATGGAACCATCCGGGTTCTCTAACCCGCCCTGTTCACCCGCATGTACCAGTCCACAAGGCGACGAACCTGCCGCTCGGTGTAGCCGCGCTCGACCATCCGCTGCACGAATTCATTGTGCCGCTTTTCCGTGACGCTGTCCTGCTTGGAGCCGAAACTGATCACCGGCAGGAGGTCCTCGACCTGGCCGAACATGCGTTTCTCGATGACTTCCCGCAGCTTTTCGTAACTTGTCCACGCCGGGTTGCGGCCATGGTTTCTTGCACGGGCGCGCAGCGTGAATTTCACCACCTCGTTGCGGAAGTCCTTGGGATTGGCGATGCCGGCCGGTTTTTCGACCTGCGAAAGCTCGTTGTCCAAAACCTCGCGGTTGAGGATCTGGCCGGTGTCGGGATCCTTGTAGTCCTGGTCTTCGATCCAGGCGTCGGCATAGGCGATGTAGCGGTCGAAAAGATTCTGGCCGTACTCGCTGTACGATTCCAGATAGGCTTTCTGGATCTCATGGCCGATGAATTCGGCATACCGCGCGGCCAGCTCGGACTTGATGAACTCCAGATAGGCGGCTTCCGTCTCCTTCGGAAACTGTTCGCGCTTGATTGCCTCCTCCAGGATGTACATGAGATGCACGGGGTCGGCGGCCACCTCTTCGGTGTCATAGTTGAAGGTCTGCGACAGGATCTTGAAGGCAAAGCGCGTGCTGACGCCGGCCATGCCCTCGTCGACACCGGCGGCGTCCCGATATTCCTGAACCGACTTGGCCTTGGGGTCGACTTCCTTGAGGTTCTCGCCATCATAGGCGCGCATCTTGGTGTAGAGCGGCGAATTGTCGTGCTCGGCCAACCGGGTCGAGACGGTAAACCGGCTGAGGATGTCCAGCACCTCTGGAGCGCAGGGACTGGCGGCCAATTCGCTCTCCCGCAGCAGTTTCTCGTAGATCTGCCGCTCTTCGGTTATCCGCAGGCAATACGGCACCTTGACCACGAGGATGCGATCGAGAAAAGCCTCATTGTTCTTGTTGTTCTTGAACTGCAGCCATTCCGACTCGTTGGAATGAGCCACGATGATCCCCTGATAGGGAAAGGCGCCGAAATTTTCGGTGCCGTTGTAGCTGCCTTCCTGGGTGGCGGTCAGCAGCGGATGCAGGACCTTGATAGGCGCCTTGAACATTTCGACGAATTCAAGCAGGCCCTGGGTGGTCCGGTTCAGTCCGCCACTATAGGAATAGGCGTCCGGATCGGATTGGCTGAAATTTTCCAATTGCCGGATATCTACCTTGCCAACCAGGGCCGAAACGTCCTGATTGTTCTCGTCGCCGGGTTCGGTCTTGGCGATGCCGATCTGGCGCAGTCGCGAAGGCATCAGCTTGACGACGCTGAACTTGGAAATGTCGCCGGAAAGTTCGTCGAGGCGCTTGGCCGCCCATGGCGAAATGAGTCCGTTCAACCGGCGTCGGGCAATGCCGTATTTTTCCTCCAGCAGGTCGCCCATGCGATCAGGATGGAAAAGACCAAGCGGCGATTCGAAAACCGGGCTGACCTGGTTGCCGACCTTCAGCGTATAGATCGGGCGCTGTTCCATCAACTTCTTCAGCCGCTCGGCAAGGGAGGATTTGCCGCCGCCCACCGGGCCGAGCAAATAGAGGATTTGCTTGCGCTCCTCGAGCCCCTGCGACGCATAGCGAAAATAGCCGGCGATGCGCTCGATTGTGTCCTCCATGCCATAGAAATCGGCAAAGGAAGGATACACTTTCAGGGTCCGGTTGGAGAAAATGCGGCCGAGCCGCTCATCCTTGCTGGTGTCGACCAGGTTCGGCTCGCCGATCGCCTCGACCATCCGTTCAGGCGCTGAGGCATACATCGACTTGTCCTCGCGGCAGGCAAGGAGATATTGCTGGATGCTGATCTCTTCCTGCGTCGCGTTGGTGTAAATTTCCGAAAACAGATCGAAGACGTCAGACTGGTTCTCTCGCATGATGCTTTTGCCCTCGGAGCCGCTGTGGCTTCCATTCGGCTCACCTCGCATTCAACTGTCGGGGGGTACCGTTTGTTCCCTTCATGTGAAGAGGTGGCTACGATCATAAGGATTTGAGGCCACTCCGGGATCAAGGCGCTCGGTGCGGAGCGGTATTCAGCGCGGGTAGCGGGTGTGTGGCGAATCCCTGACTGGACGGCTGGGGCCGCCGCGTGCAGTCTTGCCTCGTCAGGAGACAGTGATGATCGATCGACGAAGCCTGATCATGGCCTCGGTGGCGGCGATGCTGCCATTGGAAGCATCGGCCGCGTCGGAAACACGCCGACCCACGCCAAAAACCTTAGACTACGGGCCGGCCAAGCTCGACATCTATGCGCCCGATGGTGCAATGGACCTGCCGGTCGTGTTTTTCGTTCATGGCGGCACCTGGCAGTTTGGCAAACGCAGTCAGGTCGACGCCAAACCGGCCTTCCTGCTCGCCAACGGCTTCTGCTTCGTCTCTATCGATTACCGCATGTTGCCGCAGGCCGATGTCGCCACCCAGGCCGGTGACGTCGAAAAGGCCTACGCCTACATCAGGGCCAACATCGCCCGGCATGGCGGCGATCCCAACCGCATCGTCGGCATGGGCCATTCGGCCGGCTGCCATCTGATTGCGCTGACCGGCATGCGCGGCGGGTTGCCCGGCATAGCTGCGCTCATTCTCGACGATACCAGGGCCTATGATCTTGCAGCACTTGCCAAGAAGGGCGGCATGGTGCGGGCCTATGCCCGCGTCTTTTCCGATCCCGCGCAATGGGCGGCACTGTCGCCGGCCAGCCATGTCGACGGCCGCAGGCACCCGCCGACTTTCATTGCCTATTCGCGCGCCCCTGGCCGCGGCGAGGACTCCAAGGCCTTTGCCGAGCGCCTGCGCGCGACCGGCACCAAGGTCACGCTGTTCGACGGCAGCGCCTACACGCATATGTCGATCAATCGGGATTTCGGCGAGGATGGCGACGCGCTGACCGCGGCCGCTCTGGCATTCCTGAAATCGACGGTTGGCTGATCTTTACGGCACTGGATCAGATCAAAAGTGGCGGCGGGACATTGCTGTGCGGGCGCGCCAGGGTGCAAGTGCTCTTCGATCGTGAGCGGGAGGGAATTGCATGAACGGTGCCGATGTCCTGTGTGACGTGCTTCTGGCCAACGATGTGACGGTCTGCTTCGCCAATCCCGGCACCTCCGAAATGCACTTCGTTGCAGCACTTGACCGCAAGCCGAAAATGCGTTGCGTGCTCGGGCTGTTCGAGGGGGTGGTGACCGGGGCCGCCGATGGCTATGCGCGGATGACCGATCGGCCGGCCGCGACGCTGCTGCATACCGGTCCCGGCCTGGCCAACGGACTCGCCAACATGCACAATGCCCGGCGTGCCTTCAGCCCGATGATCAACATCGTCGGCGACCACGCCTCTTACCATCTGCCGCTCGATGCCCCGCTCACCAGCGATATCGAAAGCCTTGCGGCGCCGATGTCCAACTGGGTCGGCCGCGTCAAGGGCCCGGCCGATATCGCGCCGGCAGCTGAAGCAGCCTTTCGCGCCTCGCTGACACCACCCGGCGTCGCGACGATGATCCTGCCGGCGGATGCCGCCTGGGGCGAAGTCGACGCGGTTTCGGTCGGCAAGGTGAAGCTGGTGCCAGCGCCGGCCGTCGATATGGACGCCGTGCGCAAGGTCGCCGCGGCGATCCGTGCCGCTCCGGGCCGGGCAGGCATGATCGTTCGCGGAAAGGCCGCACGCGCCGATGCGCTCGCCATCGCCGGGCAAATCTCGACGGGCAGCGACGTCCGGCTGTTCGGCGAGGTTCTGATCGCACGGATGCAACGCGGGCGCGGGCGTGTCGCGCCGGCCCGCATCCCCTATCCGGTCGACGCGGCGATGGCTGTGCTCAGGGATGTCGATGTTCTGATCCTGGTCGGCGCGAAGGAGCCGGTTGCCTTCTTCGCCTATCCGGGAAAACCGGGACGGCTCGTTCGGGAAGGCTGCGAGGTGCTGACACTGGCCGCCCATGGCGAAGATCTGCATGCGGCGCTGGAGGCGCTTCGCGACGAACTTGGCATCAAGCCGCCGAAACGACAGGTCGTCGCGGCCGCTTTTCCCGACGAGGCAACGCCGAGCGGCAAGCTGACGGAAGATGCGATCGCGCTGTCGGTGGCGCGCAAACTGCCGGCCGATGCGATCATTTGCGATGAAGCGGTCACCTCGGCCAGGCGTTTCTTCGCGCTGTCGGCCTTTGCAGCGCCGCACGACTACATGATGGGCACGGGCGGATCGATCGGCGGCGGCATCCCGATGGCGACCGGGGCGGCAATCGCCTGTCCGGACCGCAAGGTGATCAATCTCGAGGCCGATGGCAGCGGGATGTACACGGTGCAGGGATTGTGGACGCAGGCGCGGGAAAAGCTCGACGTGGTGACGATCGTGTTTTCCAACCGAACCTATGCGATCCTGCATGGCGAGATGAAGAATGTCGGCGTCGGCGCCATCGGCGAGAACGCCAGGCGCATGCTCGACCTCGACTATCCCTCGCTCGACTGGGTGTCGCTGGCCAAAGGCATGGGCGTGGAGGCGGCCCGCGCCGATACGTGCGAGCGCTTCGAGGCGCTGCTGGACAGCGCGCTGTCACGGCGCGGGCCGTTCCTCATCGAAGCGGTGCTCTGAGCGCGGCGAAAAACGATAGGCGGAACCGAGCTACCAGCGGGTCTTTTCGCCGGGAGCCGCCGGTTCGATCGCCAGCGCGTGCACGCCGGCCTTCAATTCATCGGCAAGCAATTCATTGACGGCGCGGTGACGGTCGATGCGGCTCATGCCGGCAAAGGCAGAAGCGACGACGCGGACGCGAAAATGCGTCTCGCCGGTGCCGTCGTAAGTGCCGTGGTGGTCGGAGCCGTGATGGTGGTGACCGGCATGGAGATGGCTCTCGTTGATGATAACCAGCCTGTCCGGCGAAAATGCCTTATTGAGCTTGTCTTCCATGGTCGCCTCTATGGACATCGCCATCTCCCTTCACCAAATATCGCTGGCGTCTCGGCCTGGAAACCGAAAATCGGTTTCGCGAGGGGCCGCCGCCGTGCAACAAAATCCGCCATTCGCCTGCTTTATGCCGCGATTCAGCGGTTAGGGCGATGATCGCGAAAATGTCAATTCTTGTTTCGCATCTGCGAACGCCCCATAAATGGGTAAGATGAAGCCGTACCCCAAATATTTCGAGAAGATTCGCGTCCGCCCCGACAAGGACGCGGAGCTGAAGTCGCACTCGCCGATCTGCCAGTGGGACGGCTGCAAGGAAGCGGGCACCCATCGTGCGCCGGTCGGGCGCATGAAGGAGGGCGAGTATTTCCATTTCTGCTTCGATCATGTGCGCGAGTACAACAAGGGCTTCAACTACTTTTCCGGCGTGCCGGACACCGAGGTCGCGCGCTTCCAGAAGGAAGCCATGACCGGGCACCGGCCGACCTGGAAGATGGGCGCCAACGGGGCCTCGACGCGGTCGTCGCCCGATATGGCCCAGATGCGTTCCGGCCGGGCCGGCTACTATAACCGCATGCGCGACCCGTTCGACCTGTTCAAGGGACCGAAGGATCCGCGCGAGGCGCGCGAGCGCAAGGCCAAGCCGCTTGAGGCCAAGGCGCTGGAAACGCTTGGCCTTGATACAAAGGCGACTGGCAAGGAGATCAAGGCGCGCTATAAGGAACTGGTGAAACAGCACCATCCGGATGCGAATGGTGGCGACAGAGGTTCGGAAGACCGGTTCCGCGATGTGCTGCAGGCCTATCGCGTGCTCAAACAGGCGGGCCTGTGCTGAGCGACCATACGGTTCGTGTCGTTTTCCAACTTTCATAAGGTTGGAAAAGGCTCTAAGACCGCCCCCGGACAAAATCGATTGCCGGCGAAATCAGACGTTTCGCCCGTGGAGACGTTGAGAGATATGAACAAGGTCGATCGTGACATCGCCAACCTGCCCGACACGACGGTGTCGGTGAAGGAGAAATTCGGCTTCGAGTCCAAGATGGTGGTGCCGGCCTATTCGGTGACATCGGAGCATGTGCCCGACATCGACCCGGACTATCTCTTCGACAAGAACACGACGATGGCGATCCTTGCGGGCTTTGCCTACAACCGCCGCGTCATGGTGTCGGGCTATCACGGCACCGGCAAGTCGACCCATATCGAACAGGTTGCCGCCCGGCTTAACTGGCCTTGTGTGCGCGTCAACCTCGACAGCCATGTCAGCCGTATCGATCTCGTCGGCAAGGACGCGATCGTCGTCAAGGATGGCCTGCAGATCACCGAATTCCGCGACGGCATCCTGCCCTGGGCCTACCAGCACAATGTCGCGCTGTGCTTCGACGAGTACGATGCCGGCCGTCCGGATGTGATGTTCGTCATCCAGCGCGTGCTGGAATCGTCGGGCCGGCTGACGCTGCTCGACCAGAGCCGGGTCATCCGCCCGCATCCGGCCTTCCGGTTGTTCTCGACCGCCAACACGGTCGGCCTCGGCGACACCACTGGCCTCTATCACGGCACCCAGCAGATCAACCAGGCGCAGATGGACCGCTGGTCGATCGTCACCACGCTGAACTATTTGCCGCACGACAACGAAGTCGCCATCGTGCTGGCCAAGGCCAAGCACTATCGCGACAGCAAGGGCAAGGACATCGTCAACAAGATGGTGCGCGTCGCCGACATGACGCGTTCGGCCTTCATCAACGGCGATCTGTCGACCGTGATGAGCCCGCGCACCGTGATCACCTGGGCCGAGAATGCCGAGATATTCGGCAATATCGGCATGGCGTTCCGGCTGACCTTCCTCAACAAGTGCGATGAACTGGAACGCTCGGTGGTGGCCGAGTTCTACCAGCGCGCCTTTGGCGAGGATCTGCCCGAGAGCGCCGCCAACGTGGTGCTGGGCTAAGCAGAGTCTCGATGGCGGGTCCGGGCGACAACACGCGCAACAAGTCGAAGACGGGTTCTGAAGCCGACGGCTTCAAGCGCGCCGTCACCGTCTGCATGCGCGCCATCGCCGGCGACAAGGAGCTGGAGGTCGGCTTCGCCAAGGACCGGCCGGCGCTCGCCGGCAGCCGTGCGCGTCTGCCAGAATTGCCGAAGAAGGCGTCGAAGACCGATATCGCGATCACCCGCGGCCTCGGCGATTCCATGGCGCTGAAGCGCGCCTGCCACGATGTGCGCATCCACACCAAGCTGGCGCCGGAAGGCAAGGCGGCCCGCGCCATCTATGACGCGGTCGAACAGGCTCGCGTCGAGGCGATAGGCTCACGCGCCATGCAAGGCGTCGCCGACAATATCGGCTCGATGCTGGAGGACAAATACGCCAAGGCCAATCTCGTCGACGTCAAGGACAAGGCCGACGCGCCGATCGAGGAAGCACTCGCCCTGATGGTGCGCGAGAAGCTCACCGGCCGTCCGATCCCGAAAAGCGGCGAGCGGCTGGTCGAACTCTGGCGCCCTTGGGTCGAGGAAAAGGCCAAGGCCGATCTCGACGGGTTGTCGGCCAAGCTCGGCGACCAGCAGGCGTTCGCCCGGGTCGTGCGCGAGATGCTCGCCTCCATGGAAATGGCCGAGGAGCTCGGCGACGACCAGGAGACTGAAGATTCCGAGGACAATGACGACAACCAGCCGCAAGGCGAGGAGCAGAGCGAGGAGGGCGGCGAAGAGGATTCCGGCTCCGAGCAGTCGCAGTCCGAGGACGCCGAAGCTTCGGCCGATGACGAACAGTCGGCCGAGACCGAAGCCTCCGACGCCACCGCGGACGACCTGTCCGACGATGACGACGCCGATGCCGAAACGCCCGGCGAGGCGCGCCGCAACGACAATCCCTTCACCAATCTGCCGAAGGAAATCGACTACAAGGTCTTCACCACGGCTTTCGACGAGACGGTCGGGGCCGAGGAACTGTGCGAAGAAGAAGAGCTCGACCGGCTGCGCGCCTTCCTCGACAAGCAGCTGGCCAATCTGTCCGGCGTCGTCGGGCGGTTGGCCAACCGGCTGCAACGTCGCCTGATGGCACAACAGAACCGCTCCTGGGATTTCGACCTTGAAGAGGGTTACCTCGACCCGGCAAGGCTGGTGCGGGTCGTCATCGACCCGATGCAGCCGCTGTCGTTCAAGCAGGAGCGCGACACCAAATTCCGCGACACGGTGGTGACGCTGGTGCTCGACAATTCCGGCTCGATGCGCGGCCGGCCGATCACGGTCGCGGCAACCTGCGCCGACATCTTGGCCCGCACGCTGGAGCGTTGCGGCGTCTCGGTCGAGATCCTCGGTTTCACCACGCGGGCCTGGAAGGGCGGGCAGGCGCGCGAGAAATGGCTGAAGGACGGCAAGCCGCCGAATCCTGGCCGGCTCAACGATCTGCGCCACATCATCTACAAGTCCGCCGACCATCCGTGGCGGCGGGCACGGCGCAATCTCGGCCTGATGATGCGCGAAGGCCTGCTCAAGGAAAATATCGACGGCGAGGCGCTGCTGTGGGCGCACAACCGGCTGATCGCCCGGCCCGAGCAGCGCAAGATCCTGATGATGATCTCGGACGGGGCGCCGGTCGACGATTCGACGCTGTCGGTCAATCCGGGCAATTATCTCGAGCGCCATCTGCGCGCCGTCATCGAGCTGATCGAGACGCGTTCGCCGGTGGAACTGCTGGCCATCGGCATCGGCCACGACGTCACGCGCTACTACCGCCGGGCTGTCACCATCGTCGATGCCGAGGAACTGGCCGGCGCCATGACCGAGCAGTTGGCTTCGCTGTTCGCCGAGGAAAGCGCGAAGGATACGCGACGCGGCGGTGGTATGCGGCGCGCCGGATGATTTCCAGGCGCGGCGGCTTTCAGCAGACGCTTTTCGCCGCCGTCGCCCTGCTTTCCGGCGTGGCTTCGGCGGCAGCCGGTTCGGCCGACTCTAGTTCTGTCGAACCGGTCGAAATCTCGGCCCGCTCGATCACCGAATTCCACATTGGCCGTGCCGGCAAGCAGTTCGGCCCGTTCGAATTCGTCGGCGGGCTGGAGATGACCTCGCCGACACGCGATTTCGGCGCGCTGTCGGCCTTCCGCTTCCTGAAAGCCGGCGGTGACTTCATCGGCGTTGCCGACACCGGCTTCTGGTTCTTCGGTACGGTGGTCCGCGACGCGGAAAAGCGACCCTCCGGCATCCAGAATTTCCGCATGCAGCAGATGGTCGACCAGACCGGCCGGCCGATCGACAGGAAATGGGAGGTCGATGCGGAAGGTCTCGCGGTCAAGGACGGCATCGCCACCGTCGGCTTCGAGCGCAGCCACCGCGTCGCCCAGTTCAAGATCGACTCCAACGACATGAAGGCACCCTTCAAGCCGCTGGATTTCGCCGTTCCGGCCCGCGAGCTGCGTCAGAATCGCGGCTTCGAGACCGTCACCCACGCCAATGCCAACGGCCAGCATGAGGGCGGCCTAGTCGTGGTCTCCGAGAAGAGCCTGGACAAGGCCGGCAACATCTATGCCGCCATCATCGAAGGACCGCACAAGGGCGTCTTTACCGTCAAGCGCAATGGCGATTTCGACATTACCGACGGGGCCTTCCTGCCGGATGGCGACCTATTGCTTCTGGAGCGCAGTTTCTCGATGGCCAGCGGCGTCAAGATGCGGCTGCGGCGCATCTATGGCGAAAGCGTCGAGAAGGGCGCGGTCGCCGACGGGCCGGTGCTGCTGGAGGCCGACATGGGCTACCAGATCGACAATATGGAAGGGCTCGACGTCTGGACCCGCGGCGACGGCGCGCTGATGGTGTCGCTGATCTCCGACGACAACCACTCGATCCTGCAGCGCAACCTCTATCTGGAATTCATTCTCCACCAGGATGAGCCCGCCGGCTTTACGTCCTGGTGGCGATCCAGATGACATGGCGGGCGCCACGCTTGCCGTTGGCGCGCGTACTGACCTCTTCGACCCCGAAGCCTGCCTGCTTCAGCCGCCGCGTGAAGCCGATGTCGGGGCCTTGCGACCACACTGCCAGCACGCCGCCGGGTTTCAGGGCGCTGCGTGCGGCTGCGAGGCCGTGCACGCTGTAAAGTGCGTCGTTGGATTTGTGGACGATGCCTTCCGGGCCGTTGTCGACATCGAGCAGAATGGCGTCCCAGGCCGCGGGCCGCGACCGGATCAACTGCCCGACATCGGTTTCCTGGATGGTGACGCGAGGATCGTCGAGACAGCCGTCAAAGATTTCGGCCATCGGGCCACGTGCCCAGGCGACGACGGCGGGCACCAGTTCGGCGACGACTATTCCGGCATCATTGGCCAATTCTGTGAGTGCGGCGCGCAAGGTAAAACCCATGCCAAGCCCACCGATCAGGATTGTGGGCCGGCTCTGGCCGGCAATCCGCTCGCAGGACAGTTTTGCCAGCGCTTCCTCGGAACCGCTGAGGCGGCTGTTCATCAGTTCGTTGGTGCCCAGCATGATCGAGAATTCGGTGCCGCGCCGCTTGAGGCGAAGTTCTTGTGCGCCATCCGGGATCTTGGCCGAATCGAGCTGGACCCACGGGATCATGATCTTTGTCCGACCATGATCTTTTCCGAAAACCGGGTCCCACTTTTCGGGATCATGGTTTAAGCCGCTACCGCCGGCTGGCTCCAACGGGCCGCGAGCAGACGGTAGGGGATCAACGCCACCACGGCGATGATCAGCTTCACGCTGAGGTCGCCCAGCGCCCAGGAGATCCAACGCATCGCGTCGACATGGAAGATGCCCATCAAGGGTGCGTTTTCCAACGCAAAGCCGTCGTTGGGACCAGCGAAGGCGAAGGCGGCCGAGAACGCGACGGTGAAAAACACGGCGGTGTCGAACACCGACCCGACCAGCGTGCCGATGATCGGCGCGCGCCACCAGCTCTGCCGGCGCAGCCGGTTGAAGACGGTGACATCGAGCAGTTGCGCGCTGAGGAACGCCGCTCCGGACGCGGCCGCGATACGCACCAGCCGGTCGGCGGCGGTCTCGAGTTCGATCAGGCCGTGGCGGAACAGGAAGGGCGGGACAAGGATCGAGCAGATCACCGCCGTCATGAAGCCGACAAAGACGATCCGGCGCGCCGCAGTGGGTCCGTAGCGGCGGTTGGCGAGGTCGGTGACCAGGAACGAGAAGGGATAGGTGAAGGCCCCCCAGGTCAGAAGATCGGCCAGCGAGAGGCCGCCGATCTGACCCTGCATCGGGAATTGCACGAGAATGTTCGATGCCACGACGACAAGCGCCATGGCGGCCACGAATGGCAAATACCGCGAGAAGGAAGTCATTTTTTTATCCTGGGTAATGGAACCAGCCAAGCACCATGCCCATGCGGGCGATGCTTGCCTTCGTATGTGGGCACCGGATTGCCAAACCTTGCGGCTTCGATCCGATGCTCAGGCCAACAAGATGTTGGCCAGAGGCCAACAAGAGGTCGGCCAGGGCGGTCGTCCCCCGCCTTTGAACTGTTTTAAGCGGCAGCCTGCTCGGCGGTCTTCTTGGCGATCTGCTTTTTCAGCAAACGGGCGCGCTGCGACAATTCCTTGACGTCTGCCTTGGCCAGGAAGGCGTCGAGGCCGCCGCGATGTTCGACCGAACGCAGCGCGTTGGCCGAAATGCGCAGGCGCACGTTCTGGTTCAGCGCTTCCGAAATCAGCGTCACATTGACGAGGTTCGGCAGGAAGCGACGCTTGGTCTTGTTGTTGGCGTGGCTCACATTGTTGCCGGACATGACTGCCTTGGCAGTGAGTTCGCAGGTGCGGGACATTGTTCTAACCTTCAGTTCTCGGGTCTGCCAAACACTCAAGCCCACGCCGGGTGGCGCGCGGTTCTGGTCAGGCGGCCTTATGGAAAAAGTTGGCGTTCCATAGTTGCATTTCGCCGAGGCGTCAAGCTCCGGCTTGCCCAGCCCCTGCATTGCCCACGGCGCGCCCGGCATTTTCATATTAAGGCCGGAATTCATCCTATAAGCGGTTCCATAGGGACATGCCAGACCGGAGTTGCCCGCCTCCGGCCCAAAATCAAGGACCCGATCCCGCCATGCTTCGTTCGCCACATGCCCTTGTTGCCATGCTTGCCATAGCTTTGCCGTCCGCCGCGTCTGCTGCCTCGCCGCAGTCGTTCAAGGGCGAGTACACGGTGTCGTTTCTTGGTCTTTCGATAGCGAAATCAACGTTTTCCAGCCGCTATGAGAACGGCGCCTACGCGATCCAAGGCAGTGTCACCGCGGCCGGTCTCGCCAAGCTGTTCGACGACACGCGCGGCACGATCTCGTCCAAAGGCACGATTGCGGGCAAAAAGATGGTGCCGCAGGCATTCCGCGCCGACTACACCTCCGGCAAGAAGGCATCGGTGGTCGATATCCGCTTTGCCAATGGCAGGGTCACTTCGACGAAGGTCGTACCGGCACCAGGCAAACGCGACCCCAAGAACTGGGTACCGCTCGGTGCCGGCGACCTGGCATCGGTGCTCGATCCCATGGCCGCCACCGTCATTCATGCCGACAGTCTCGACCAGGTCTGCGGCCGCACGGTGAAGTTCTATGACGGCGAGATGCGTGCCGACCTGACGTTGACCTACGCGTCGAAAGGCACGATCTCGGTCCCGGGCTACAAGGGCGACACCGTCACCTGCCAGATGGGCTTCGAGCCGGTGGCGGGTTATCGCAAGGGCCGCAAGGCGCTCAACTATCTCAAGAACAAAAGCCGCATGATGGTGACGTTTGCACCGCTCGGCCAAACCGGCGTATATGCGCCGATCCGTGCCACGGTTGGCACGCAGATCGGCACCTTGACCATCAGCGCCGGGCGTTTCGAAGCCGTACAATAGCCAGGCGCGGAATTGGCGCGCCACTGGAGACAGAATGGGGCGCGCAACACTGATCGGCTTTTCGGCGGTCGCCATGTGGGCGTTGCTCGCACTGCTCACCGATGCGTCGGGCCAGGTGCCGCCGTTCTTGCTGTCGGCGATCACCTTCTCGATCGGCACCGGCGTCGGGCTGGTCGCGCGGCTGTTCATGCCGGCACCCGACAAGAGCCAGAAGATACCGCCGCAGGTGTGGCTGATCGGCATTGCCGGCCTGTTCGGCTATCACTTTTTCTATTTCACCGCGCTGCGCAATGCGCCGGCGGTGGAGGCGAGCCTGATCGCCTATCTGTGGCCGCTGCTGATCGTGCTCGGCTCGGCGCTGATGCCGGGCGAAAAACTGGCCTGGAACCATGTCGTCGGTGCGCTGCTCGGCCTTGCCGGCACCGTGCTGATCGTCACCAAGGGCGGTGGGCTGGCCTTCGACGCCCGCTATTCCTTCGGCTATGCCATGGCTGCCGTCTGCGCCGTCCTGTGGTCGGCCTACTCGTTGTTGTCGCGGCGTTTCCCGTCGGTGCCGACCAGCATCGTCACCTGGTTCTGCGCGGCGACCGCGGTGCTGTCGCTCGCCTGCCACCTGGCGCTGGAACAGACGATTCTGCCTGACGGTGTCGGCCAGTGGCTGGCCGTGCTCGGCCTTGGCCTGATGCCGGTGGGTGCCGCCTTCTATGCCTGGGACATCGGCGTCAAGCGCGGCAACATCCAGGTGCTGGGTGCTGCAAGCTATGCGGCGCCGCTGTTGTCGACGCTGGTGCTGATCGCGGCCGGCGTCGCCGAGCCGTCGCTGCGCATCCTCGCCGCCTGCGTGCTCATCACCGGCGGCGCGGTGCTCGCCGCAAAATCCCTGTTCCTGCGCAAGCCGGCTGCGGTCGAGAGCGGAGCCGAGGCATCCGAAAGCGGAGCCGGGGCATCCGAAGACGGAGCCCGGGCATCCGAAGGCGGAGCCAAGGCATGACGATGCCGTTTGCGGGCGGCATCGACGCCAATGCCAATGCGACACTGATTTTTTCGCTGGCGGCGGCGGTCATCTACGCCTTCACGCTTGGCATGCCGCCGACGCTGGCCCGCTCGGCCGCAAAGACGCTTGCCGTAGCGATGCTTGCCGTGCTGGCGGGGCTGCAAGGCGGCCCGCTGCTGCTGGTCGCCGCGCTCGCACTCAGCGCCGTTGGCGACGCCTTCCTGTCACGCGACGGCGAAAAGGCCTTTCTCGGCGGGCTGGCCAGTTTTCTTGTCGCTCACATCGTCTATGTCGCGCTGTTCCTGCGCAGCGGTGGCGGGTTGGGAGTGCTTGGCGCCGAGCCGTGGCGCGGAGCGATCGCGCTCGCCATGGCGGTGTTCGTGGTCATCGTGCTGGCGGCGCTGTGGCGTCGTGTCGGTCCCAGCCTGCGTATCCCGATCACCGTCTATATCGCCGCGATCCTGGCAATGGGCATCTCGGCGCTGACAACAAGCAATATGTGGGTGATCGGTGGCGCCGTGCTGTTCATGGCATCGGACGGGCTGCTCGCCACGGAGAAATTCCTGGTCGCCGCCATCTCGCCCCACCGCGCCTGGATGCGCTTCGCCGTCTGGGCGCTGTACTACGCCGCCCAGCTCGCGACCACGCTAGGCTTCCTGCTAAATTAGGGCTCTTGCCAAGTTAGGATTGTCCAGGCTGCCAGCCGGGTGCCGCCAGTTCAAAGGCCGCAAACTCGAAGCCCGGCGCGACGGTGCAGCCGACCAGCGTCCATTCGCCCAGGCTGCGCGCCGATTGCCACCAGCCTGCGGGCACGACGATCTGCGGCCGCTCACCGGCTGCGAGATCGATACCGAGGACTTGTTCTATGACCTGATCAACCTTCGGGCTGCCTTCTTCCCACATCGACAGCGCCAGCGGGGCGCCGGCATGGAAATGCCAGACCTCGGCGGCATCCTTGACCCGGTGCCAGGCCGAAACCTGATGCTCCTCAAGCAGGAAATAGATGGCAGTCGAATGGCCGCGCGCGCCGCCGGTGCCATCGCGAAAGGTCTCGGCATACCAGCCGCCTTCCGGATGCGGCTTCAGCCCCAGCGTCGCGATAATTTCTGCGGAGCTGGTCATGGCGACGATACCACCGGGCCTAGAAATTGTCCTTGCGCTTGCGGATTTCGGCAAAGACCTCGGCGTCCGAAGCTTTCTCCAGCCCCAGATGCTTGCGGATCGCCGGATCGTGCCAGCGCAGGAAGGGATTGGTCGACAGCTCCTCGCCGATCGTCGTCGGCAGCGTCGGCTTATTGTCGGCGCGCAGCTTTTCGATCTTGGCGGCGCGTTCCTTCAATGCCGAATTCGTCGGGTCGACGGTCAGCGCGAAACGGGCGTTGGCGAGCGTGTATTCATGACCGCAATAAATAATCGTTTCGGCCGGAAGCGCGGCCAGCTTCTTCAGCGAATCGTACATCACCGGCGGCTTGCATTCGAACAGCCGTCCGCAACCCAGCGCAAACAGCGTGTCGGCGGTGAACGCCACACCCGAAGCCGGCAAATAGTAGGAAACGTGGCCGGCGGTGTGGCCGGGCGTGGCGATGACTTCGATCTTTTCATCGCCAAGATGGAGGACCGAGCCGTCTTCGACGGTTTCGTCGATGCCGGGGATATTGGCCTTTTCCGCTTCCGGGCCGACGATGCGCAGCTTGAAGCGCTCCTTCAACGCAAGATTGGCCTCGACGTGATCCATGTGATGATGCGTGGTCAGGATCATCGTCGGCGTCCAGCCGGTGCGCTTTATCGCGGCCAGGATAGGCGCTTCCTCGGGCGCGTCGATGATCGCGGTCTGGCCGCTTTTGGGATCATGCACCAGCACGCCGAAATTGTCGCTGCGGCACATGAACTGTTCGATTTCGACCGGCATCGCATCTCTCCGTTTATGGCCGCAGACATAGGGCGCCGGCGCGTGGATGTCATCCTGGATGTTGAAGACATCCTGGATGTGAGCAACATTCCGGGACGTTGAACAACATCCCGCAATGTCTAGTGACATTCCCGGAATGCCAGGTCGTCGCGGCCTGTTGTTGAAACCCGCCGATATCGCGGCTACATCCCTGCCATGCATTCCGACATCGTCGATCTTCGCTCCTTCTATTCGACAACACTCGGCCGTTTCGCCGAGCGTTCGATCACCATGGCGTTGTCGTCGATATGGGCGGTCGTGCCCAACGAGCGGCTGGTTGGTCTGGGCTACACCTTGCCGTGGTTGGAGCGGTTCGGCACCGACGCCGAGCGGGTCTTCGCCTTCATGCCGGCGACGCAGGGCGCGGTGGTGTGGCCGGCGACAGGGCCGACGGCGACGGCACTGGTCTTCGACGAGGAACTGCCGCTGGTCGATTCCTGCATCGACCGCATGCTGCTCGTCCATTCGCTCGAACATGTCGAGAACCCACGTGAGACGCTGAACGAGATCTGGCGCGTGCTGTCGCCGGCTGGCCGGGTCGTCATCGTCGTGCCCAACCGGCGCGGTGTCTGGGCGCGCTTCGAGCACACCCCATTCGGCAATGGCCGGCCCTTTTCGCGCGGCCAGCTAACCGAATTGCTGCGCGAGGCGAATTTTACGCCCGCCGCCTGGTCCGATGCGCTGTTCTTTCCGCCGTCGAGGCGCCGTTTCATGATGCGCTTCCACAATGTGCTGGAGCGCGCCGGCCGGCGGCTGTGGCCGATCTTTTCCGGCGTCATCGTCGTCGAGGCGCAGAAACGGCTCTATCAAGGCGTGCCCGTCGTCCAGCGCGCCTCGCGCCGCGTCTTCGTGCCGGTGCTGTCGCCGCATGGCGCCACCCGGCTTGGCCGTCACAAAGCCGGTGCCGAGCCCTCGGCTGCGCGGGTGACGGCTTCGTGATCACGGCAAGCGTGCCTGACGTCGTTTCCCTGCCTATCTGTCGCAAGCGGACCGACAGCCCATCCGGCAGCCCATACGAACGCCTGTCAAGTTTCTCCATCCGGTTTCAGCACTGACGCAAGGACCTCGGCCATGGCTGATCAACCGGACAATGCCGCCGCCGTTCAGCCGGTTGCCGTGGCGGTCGAAGCCAGCAGCCTGCGCGATCAGGTGATGACGATCCGGCGGGCGCTGGCGGGATCGCCGGTTCGCAAATGGTTGCAGTGGACATCGGTCGGCATCATGGCCGTGATCATTGCAACGTCGATCGGCCAGGTTCTGCTCAACCGCTGGAACCAGCCTTTCTACGATGCGCTTGCGCGCCGCGACATGGCGGCCTTCCTGCACCAGCTCCTCGTCTTCGCGATGATCGCCGGCGGGCTGCTGGTGCTCAATATCGGCCAGACCTGGCTCAACCAGATGATCAGGCTCAAACTGCGCGAGGCGCTGACGCTGGATCTGATCGATCAGTGGATGCGGCCGGCGCGCGCCTTCCGGTTGGCCAATGCCGGCGCCATCGGCGTCAATCCCGACCAGCGCATGCAGCAGGACGCCGCGCATCTGTCCGACCTGTCAACCGATCTCGGCGTCGGCCTGCTGCAGTCGTGCATCCTGCTGGTGTCCTTCGTCGGGGTGCTGTGGGAGCTGTCCTCGGGCTTCGTGTTCCACATCGGCGGGACCTCGCTGGCCATACCGGGCTACATGGTCTGGGCCGCCATCCTTTACGCCGGCATCGCCTCCTGGCTGAGCTGGCTGGTCGGGCGCCCGCTCATCCGCCTGAACAGCGACCGCTATACACGCGAAGCCGAGCTGCGCTCCTCGATGGTGCGCGTCAACGAGAATGTCGATGCCATTGCGTTGTATCATGGCGAGGCCGACGCCAGGCGGCGGCTCGAACTCGATCTCGGCACGGTGCTGGGCGCCATGCGGCGCATCTACACCGCCCAGATCAACCTGTCCTGGGTGACCGATACCTATGGCTGGATCACCGTCGTGGCGCCCATACTGGTCGCTTCGCCGGTCTATTTCTCAGGTGATATCAGCTTTGGCGGGCTGATGATGGCGGTCGGCGCCTTCAACCAGGTCCACTCCTCCTTGCGCTGGTTCATCAACAACATCGGCAGTATCGCCGATTGGCGCGCCACGCTGATGCGCGTGGCCGATTTCCGCATCGCGCTCGATGAAACCGATGCGCTGCACGACACCGAAAAGCGCATCGCCTTCGGCCAAAACGTCAATGGCAGCCTGACTTTCGAGAAGCTCGAAGTGACCTCGCCGGAGGGTTGCACCAGACTCGCCGACCCGCATGTCGAAATCCGCCCCGGCGAGCGCGTCATGATCACCGGCGACCCCGGTGCGGGCAAGACGCTGTTCTTTCGTGCCATTGCCGGCCTGTGGCCATGGGGAAGCGGCCGGATCGGCCTGCCGGCGGGAGAAACCCCCATATTCGTGCCGCGCGTGCCTTATTTTCCGGTCGGCACGTTGCGCGAAGTCCTCGATCACCCGAACGGGCCCGCGCCGGCGAACGATGCCGACATTTCGGCGGTGCTGGCCGAGGTCGGCCTGGGACGGCTATCCTCGTCG
Source organism: Mesorhizobium sp. M0848 (assembly GCF_040319805.1). Classification (NCBI taxonomy): domain Bacteria; kingdom Pseudomonadati; phylum Pseudomonadota; class Alphaproteobacteria; order Hyphomicrobiales; family Phyllobacteriaceae; genus Mesorhizobium; species Mesorhizobium sp. M0848. The sequence goes on from NZ_JAMYOM010000024.1 coordinate 68,078, forward strand.
CTCGACCGCGCCGGGCGTTGGGACCATGAGTTGGGCGATGACGAACAACGCTCGCTGGCCTTCGCCAGGCTCGCGTTGCGGCAGCCGAAATGGGTGATCATCGATGAGGCGCTGGATGCGTTCGACGGCCCATCGCTAAGACGCGTGCTGTCGATGCTCGAGAAGCGTTTGCCGGGGACAGCGATCCTCAACATCGGGCGCGGCCAGCACAACAACCACTTCTTCCCCCGCGCGTTGACGATCGTCAAGGATTCCGGTGCGCCAGCCCTGAAGCCCGCCCGCGTCAGGGCCGGCGCGATCGAACCGCCGCCAGCCGCCGCTCGTCGCAAGAAATGAGCTGATTTCCGGGCGAGGGAAGCAGAGCTTTATTTTGCCGCGATCGCGAGGGAAGCTCCTCGGGAGAAACAATCTTGGCGACGGCCATGCTTGATGCTCTGCGCCTGCTTGCCTGTCTTGCCTGCGCCCAGGCTGCCCCGGCCGCCTCGCCGCCGGATGCGCTCGCCGTCGACGTCGAGCTGGTGCTGGCGGTCGACATCTCGCTGTCGATGGACGAGAAGGAGTTCGCCCTGCAGCGGGCCGGTTATGTCGAGGCGCTGCGGCATCCCGACTTCATCAAGGCTGTCCGCGCCGGCGCCAAGGGCCGCATAGCGCTGACCTATTTCGAATGGGCCGGCACGGTGCGCGACGACGCGGTTATCGGCTGGCAGATTATCGATAGTGCCGAGAGCGCGAACAGCTTTGCCGACAAGGTCGCGGCTCGTCCGTTCCGCAGCTTTCGCGGCACTTCGATTTCCGGCGCGCTGGCCTTCGGCACCGAGCTTTTCGACCGCACGTCTTTCCAGGGCGAACGCAGCGTCATCGACATTTCGGGCGACGGACCGAACAATATCGGGCCGCCGGTCACCGCGACGCGTGATGCGGCGACTGCCAAAGGCATCATCGTCAACGGCCTGCCGATCCTGATCAGCCCGTCGCCCACCTTCAGCCATCTCGACCAGTATTATGCGCAGTGCGTGATCGGCGGACCCGGTTCCTTCGTGCTGCCTATCTATGCCGCCGCCGAGTTTTCGACAGCCATCCGGCGGAAGCTGCTCCTGGAAGTGAGCGGCATTCAGGACGAGGTGAGAAGTGTCCCCGTCGACGCGGCGACGCCGATAGACTGCCTGCAAGGCGAACGGGACAGGCGGTTTCTATCGGATCCGTATTTTCCCGAACTTGACCGTTGAGCTCTCGACAGAGGGGTTAACGCGATCCGGAGGAAAAACCATTCCACAATTTCCCGGAATCCCTATCGGTTTAAGCGGGCCGGGCACCAAATTGATTGCGAAACTCGTTGGAGAGATCGCGGCGCCAGCGCCGGCCATGGACATAGCCTTGCATCAATTCCGGCAGCGAATAGCCAAGCGTTTTGGATGAACGGTTGGCCATGTAGCCCTGAAATGCCTCCGGTATCCTGCCTCGCAGGATGTCGGCGATGAGCTGCCGCGAGATCATGTAAGGCGGAATGTGCGGGTAGGCATGGGCAATATGCGGATGTTTGCCCATCAGGTTCGCATAGGCCTCGACATAGCCGTCACGGCGGCCGGAAATCGAGTTCTCCGAATTGTATTTCGTCCAGTCCAGATCCCTGGACAACTGCGCACCGAAGCGCCGGGCAAGGCGCAGCAGCAATTCGCGATCCTGCATGCGGGTGATGTCGCTGTCGTAGCCGCCGATGGCCAGCAAGGCTTCGCGGCGAGCGGTGATCGCGGAGCCGGCAATGAAGATGGTCTGCCCAACCAGCGTCCGCTCCAGCATTGCGGGGCTCACGAACGCCTCGGGGTTGACGCAGTTTGTGATGCGATTGCCTTTCAGGGACACGAACGAACTGATCAGCACTTGCAGTGCAGGATTCTCATCGAACCAGGTCAGGGTTCGTTCAAGCCGGTGCGGCATGTAGATGTCGTCGGAATCGAGGAACGTCACCAACGGTGCCCGCGCGCGCTCGATGCCGGCATTCCTGGCAGCGTTGGCGCCTCGCCATTTCGCCCCGACATAGATCAGCCGCGGGTCCTGGATACGGGCCAGCGCCGCTTCGGTTCCATCAGCCGAACCATCGTCGACGACAATGTGCTCAAGCCTCGACATGCTCTGGGAGAGTACGCTTTCCACGGCGCGCAACACCGTTTCGCGTCGGTTGTGGGTCGGCGTAATGACCGTGATGAGAGGTGTTGGTTGGATCCCGGCCATGTCTGTCAGCTGTTTCCTGCGCAGGGTTGCGCGTCTGTCCAGGACTTTTCGATTTTCAGAACGGTCGAATGGATTGGACTTCCCTTCCTCTACACCGCATCACAGTCGGCGCGACGCTACAAAAAACGACTGCCCCTGTCACCCACCGTGCCGGTACTCAATCCGCGCGAGACAACGAATCCCCGCTGCTAGCGTTCCAATTGCAACAGCACCGCCGCACATAGCATTGCGAATCACCATGGAAGCAACCCATCATGACAGGTAGCATACATCTCATTACCTCAGACGTAATCGCTTAGCGCTCGGCGTTTGGTCAGATTGCCCATGCGAGGCCGGCAACTCGGCTTCGATGACAAGGGAGTCCAGTCATGGCCGCTTACGCCGTCGCCCATATGCGCCAAGCCGCAATGGGTCCGCAGATCGTCGAATATCTGCACAAGATCGATGCCACGCTGGAACCTTTCGGCGGCCGTTTTCTGGTTCATGGCGGCGATGTGGAGGTGATCGAGAACGACTGGCCTGGCCATCTGATCATCATAGAATTCCCGACAGGCAGCATGTGCGTGGCTGGTACAATTCGCCCGCCTACCGGGCGATACTGGCGCTGCGCACGGACAATTCGGAGGCGGATGTCGTGTTCGTCGACGGCGTCGAACATCCGCACAAGGCCACGGATGTTCTGGAACAATCGACGGGTCAAGGATCAATTGGACGCTGAACCGCGGTTCAAGGAAGGGCGGTAAAGCGTCTAGCTGTGCCCAACATAGTCGGGCACAGTTTCAATTTTGTCACGAACCATGCCAGTCGCAAAACTGAACTGGCCCCAAAACGCCAAACCATAAAATGCCTGACCGACAATCAGAGAAAAGGGAACCTGCCAAAGCGGCATCCCCGTTTCCCGGGCATGGCCTACGATCCGTCGTGTCGTGCGCCATGACATGGTGAGCCACCGGCTGAAAGACTTGACTATCCGTCGCGCGCGGCTCGGCGAATTGAGCGCAACGAACTTCCGGTCGGCGTCGCGACCTGTAACCAGGGCGCGCCAGTAAAAGAACCGCCAGCCCCGCGGCGAATAGTGATAAACGCGTGCGTCGACATTATGAATTTTGTGGCCCTCCCGCAGCAGTTCGCGCATCAGCAAAGTGCAGGAAACCTTGAAGCCGTTATGTTTTGGAAAAGGATGGCTGACGATCCACTCGCGTCGAAACGCTACATTGTTAGCGTTGATCGCTCGCTTCGAGGCAAATCGCCCGTCTCCACGGGCCATCGGGAAAAACCAGATCAACGCAAACGTTCTTGAAAAGAAATCGTCGTATGAGAGGTATGTATATCCGTTTGCGCAGATAACTTCAGAGTTTTCAAAGGGCTCAAGCAGTCCTGGTAGCCATCCTGGTTCCGCGACCACGTCGGAATCCATAAAGATGACGATATCTCCGTCCGATGCCAGCATGCCGTTGTTCTTCAGGTCGTAATATCGGCCGCCAGGGAAAGCCGTGAAGACGAGTTCGGCAACCTGACCGAGCTGCGGGGCCTCATTCGAAATCTCACGACGCAACGCATCCTCGTCCGACTCTGCTCCCCCGTGAGAAATAACGATCCTTGGTCGCACTAAACCGGTTGCTGAAACCGATGTGATTTCCCGAGCCAAGGCCTTCATCCCAACGCCGATCTCGTCCCAGTCGATCGATTTTGCATTCTCCATTTCGACGACGAGTGAATACGTTGGACGCTCTTGAGCCATATCTGAACCGATCAAGTTATTAGTGCCGATGTGGCTATAACGCTCTCGGCGGGCTGTCAAACCAGCGTGCAATAAGAATTTGTGCTCGTGATCGCCATGGACGGCGATGCGCTTTGATCAATAACATCGCATCTCTGGCGCCCCTGGATGCTTCGTGTTCTCGTACAATGCCGTTCGATCAGATCGAGAACCTTGAGCTCCTCTTTTTAAGAAAACCGCGACGGCAATTGTTGGCATGGAAGTTCGACGTGTCAGAATATTCCGCCAAGAACCGCTCTCTCCACTCCTCATTGATGGTGTCTCGTTGAATATCGAGGCCCGAATCGAGATCAGACCCGGGTTTCAAGACAAGCTTGGCGTCGACCAGAGATGCAGCCCTTTCAAGGCAGGTCCGTGGATGTTCAAGGAGTTCTTCGTATGTCAGTGATAGGAAGGACAATCCGTTTTTTGCAAACCAGACATCCCAGGCCAGATTTTCCAGGATGATTTTTTCAAGCGAGTCCGCGATTGCTTTGCCGTCGTAGCATGGTCTCTTCTGATCGGCCTCGGTAGAGCGGAACCGACCACTCTGACGAGCGCGGGTCCACGAAACTGCTTGACCAACGAGGTCCCCACGCGTCAACCGCATATAGCGCAGCTTTGGAAGGCTTGCGGGGAGATCCACGGTTTTGGCAACCTGTGAAAACTGGCTGGCAAACAGTTTGACCGCGTAAATCCCGGAGGGAGACCGCCCGTCCTTCAGTGCATGCAAAACCTGGGCACGGGGGTCGCGGGGATAGTTCGGCATTTCTAGAACACGACGGCCCCCGAACCACTCGAGTGGGTTGCCAAGCCCGGTGGCTGCCATCAATCCGGCTAGGTGGTTGCTGCCACTGCGCGGTGAGGTGCAGATGAGAATTCCGGCTTTCAACCCAGCCCGCATGTCCGGTGGGATTTCAACTGGCAGAGGGCGCCTACGAAAGAGATACATGGCGATCAATATTACCGTTTCAGCAAGAACACTGCCTGCTGGCCGAAGAAGTTCCAGAACCACCACGGCATCGACAGGCCGATCTTCTGGCCGGCGGCGTCGAGAGCGGTTGCCTTCTCGACGGTCGCGCCGAGCTCGTCGCACAGATTGACGAAGTCGCGGATGGTGCAGAAATGGATGTTGGGCGTGTCGTACCAGGAATAGGGCAGGTCCTTGGTCACCGGCATGCGGCCCTGGATGAACAGCGACAGGCGCACCCGCCAGTGGCCGAAATTGGGGAAGGACACGATGGCGCGGTTGCCGATCCTGAGCAGTTCGTCGAGCACCAGCTTCGGGTTGCGGGTGGCCTGCAGGGTCTGCGACAGGACGACGAAGTCAAAGCCCTTGTCGGGATAGAATTCGAGATCCTTGTCGGCATCGCCCTGGATGACCGAGAGGCCTCGCGCCACGCATTCATTGACGCCGCGCTGCGACAGCTCAAGTCCACGGCCGTCGACCTGCTTGGTGTCCTGCAGCAATTCGAGCAGCGAGCCGTCGCCCGAACCGACATCGAGCACGCGCGACTGTGGCGGGATGAGGTTGGCGACGACTTCTAGGTCGACGCGCTGGTCGCGGTTGACGCTCATGGCTTCGCCTCCTGCCTGGCGCATGATCTCGATCCGAAAAGCCTGCAATTTTTCGGGGTCATGCGCTGAGCCCTCTCGCCCGGGCCGCCGAGCCGATGAAGCCGTTTATGGCGGCAAACAGTTCCGGCTCGTCGAGCAGGAATGCGTCGTGGCCGCGGTCGGTTTCGATCTCGACGAAGGATACCGATGCGCCGGCGGCGTTGAGCGCATGCACGATCGAGCGGCTCTCCTCGGTCGGAAACAGCCAGTCCGAGGTGAAAGACACCAGGCAGAAGCGGGTTTTCGTTCCGGCGAAGGCATCGGCCAACCGGCCGCCATGGTCGGCGGCAAGGTCGAAATAGTCCATCGACCGCGTCATGTAGAGGTAGGAGTTGGCGTCGAAGCGATCGACGAAGGTCATGCCCTGATGGCGCAGATAGCTTTCGATCTGGAAGTCGGCGTCGAAGCCGAAGGTCAGCGCTTCGCGATCCTGCAAATTGCGGCCGAATTTCCGGTGCAGCGCGGCTTCCGACAGATAGGTGATGTGGGCGGCCATGCGTGCCACCGCCAAGCCCTTTTCCGGGCGTTTGCCGTGCTCGAAATATTTGCCGCCATGCCAGTCCGGATCGGCCATGACAGCCTGCCGGCCGACCTCATGAAAGGCGATGTTCTGCGAGGAATGGCGCGCGCCGGTGGCGATCGGCAGCGCCGAGAAGACGCGCTCCGGATAGCTCGATGCCCATTCCAGCACCTGCATGCCGCCCATAGAGCCGCCGAGCACGCAGAACAGCTTTTCGATGCCGAAATGGTCAATCAGCATCTGCTGCGCCCGCACCATGTCGCGGATGGTGATAATGGGCAGGTCAAGCCCATAGGGCTTGTCGGTGGCGGGATTGGTCGAGGCCGGACCGGTGGACCCAAGGCAACCACCGATGACGTTGGAGCAGATGACGAAGAAGCGATTGGTGTCGATGATCTTGCCGGGGCCGATCAACACTTCCCACCAGCCAGGCTTGCCGGTCACCGGATTGGTGCTGGCGACGTGCTGGTCTCCGGTCAGTGCATGGCAGACGAGGATGGCGTTGGAGCGGGCATCGTTCAGCGTGCCGTAGGTCTGGTAGGCGATCTGGAACGGTGACAGCAGCGTGCCGGCGTCCAGCTTGAGCGGCTTGTCGGATCCAAAACGCAAAACCGGGCTCGACGGTTGGTCGACCTCGTTGTTGGTTTTGCGGGCACGCAGAATGGCCATGACATCCATCTCACACTTTGAGCCCACGCATCGCGCTTGTCGAAAGTCGATGCCGATCCGGGTGTCCGGCCGGCGCGGACAACAAAAAACCGGCATTGCGGTTGCAAAGCCGGTTACAGGATGCAAACGGCCCTTTAGCAAGTTGTTTAACGTGGCTGCAAGCCGACCGGCCAAATCACCACGGAAGTCCGCTCCCCTTCTAGGGCTGTGGCGCGCCGGCGTCAACGGCCAGCCTTGGGCGGTGGCTGTCGCCTCTCGACATTGCAGGCCACGGCTTGTATTTCCGCTGCGGCTTCCCTCAGGAAGCGTTCTCGACGGATTTTGCGACATGAGCCAGACACCGGACCAGGCACGTCCAACCCCGCGCGCGGGCATCATGGACATAGACGCCTATGTGCCGGGCAAGAGCACGGCGCCCGCGGGCGTCGCCAAGGTTCACAAGCTGTCCTCGAACGAGAATCCGCTAGGGCCCTCGCCGAAAGCGATCGAAGCCGCGCGCGAGATTGCCGGAAAGCTCGACGTCTATCCAGATGGCACCGCCAGGCGGCTGCGCGAAGCGATCGCCGAGGTGCATGGTCTCAACCCGCAGAACATCATTTGCTCCAACGGCTCCGACGAGATCCTCGGCCTGCTGGCGCAGACTTATCTGGCGCCCGGCGACGAGGCTGTCATCACCGAACACGCCTTCATGGTCTACAAGATCTACATCCAGTCGGCAGGTGCCGTTCCGGTGACGATCAAGGAAAGAGACGAGCGCGCCGATATAGACGCCATCCTCGCAGCCGTCACGCCGCGCACCAAGATCGTGTTCCTGGCCAATCCCAACAATCCGACCGGCACCTATGTGCCTTTCCAGGAGGTGCGCCGCCTGCATGCCGGCCTGCCCAGGCACGTGCTTCTGGTGCTAGACGCGGCCTATGCCGAATATGTCCGCCGCAACGACTATGAGGCCGGCATCGAGCTGGTCGGTGCTGCCCAGAACGTGGTGATGACCCGTACCTTCTCCAAGATCGGCCTCGGCGGAGCGCGGATCGGCTGGATGTATGCGCCGATGCATATCGTCGACGCCATCAACCGCGTGCGGGGTCCCTTCAACGTCAATGCGACGGCGATCGAGGCCGGTATCGCAGCCATCCGCGACCGCGCCCATGTCGAGCGCAGCGTGGCGCACAACGAGACCTGGCTGGCCTGGCTGAGCGAGGAATTCACAAAGCTCGGGCTGCGGGTAACGCCGAGCGTCGGCAATTTCGTCCTCGTTCATTTTCCTGACGATCAGAAGCATTCGGCGGCGGCGGCGGACGACTATCTGACGGCGCGCGGCTATATATTGCGGCGCGTTTCGGGCTATGGCTTTCCCAACGCGTTGCGCATGACCGTCGGCACCGAAGAAGCCAATCGCGGCGTTGTCGCCGCTCTCACGACATTTCTGAAAAGCTAGAACGCCATGACATCACCGATGTTTGAAAAGATCGCGCTGGTCGGCATCGGCCTGATCGGCTCGTCGCTGGCCCGCGTCATCCGCCGCGAGGGGCTGGCCCGTCACGTGGCCATATCAACGCGCAGTGCGGCGACGCTGGCGCGAGCCGAGGAACTCGGGCTCGGCGATAGCTATACCACCGATGCGAAAGAGGCGGTCCGCGATGCCGACCTAGTCGTCATTTCGGTGCCGGTCGGCTCATCCGGCGCGGTGGCCGAGGAAATCGCGCCGGCGCTGAAGAAGGGCGCGATCCTCACCGATGTCGGCTCGACCAAGGCGTCTGTCATCGCGCAGATGCAGCCTTATGTCCCTGAAGGCGTCCATTTCATTCCCGGCCACCCGCTGGCGGGCACGGAAAAATCCGGCCCCGACGCCGGCTTCGCCGACCTGTTCGACAATCGCTGGTGCATCTTCACGCCGCTGCCCGATACCGACGCGGACGCGCTGGAGCGGCTGTCGGAGTTCTGGCGCCGCTGCGGCGCCAACATCGATACCATGGACCCGCAGCATCACGACATGACGCTGGCCATCGTCTCGCACCTGCCGCACATCATCGCCTACAACATCGTCGGCACCGCCGACGATCTGCAGTCGGTGACCAAGTCCGAAGTGATCAAATATTCGGCTTCCGGCTTCCGCGACTTCACGCGTCTTGCCGCTTCCGATCCGACCATGTGGCGGGATGTGTGCCTGCACAACAAGGACGCCATCCTCGAAATGCTGGCGCGGTTCTCGGAAGATCTGGCGTCCCTGCAACGCGCGATCCGCTGGGGGGACGGCGAAAAACTCTTCGACCTGTTCACCCGCACCCGCGCTGTGCGCCGCTCGATCATCGAGGCCGGCCAGGACATCGACGTGCCCGATTTCGGTCGCCAGGCCGTCGAGCATCCCGCGAAGGGCTAAGTCAGTTTCAGGCTGGCCAGGTCTGCGCAACCATGGCCAGCGTCTCGGCCCGGTTCGGCGCACCAAGCCTGCCGCCGAAGCGCAGGCATTTGAGCGCGGCGGCCGCACTGGCAAAGCGCAAAGCCTGCTCGACCGGCATGGCTTCCGCCAGCCCGACGGCGAAGGCGCCGTGAAAGACATCGCCGGCGGCCAATGTGTCGATCGCCTTGATCTTCGGTGCCGCGACATGGCGCACGCAGCCTGCGCGACGGTCGTGCCACCAACTGCCCGCCGCGCCGCCTGTCACTGCGACAAAAGCGTCGGTGCGGCTGGCGAGATCGGCGCAAGCCGTTTCCGGATCGAGCGCCTGGCCGCAGACAATGCGCGCCGCCGTTTCCGAAGCGACGATGTGCGTGGCGAGCGGCAACAGCTGTTCCAGGATCTGCAACGGTGCGGTATCGGCATCGAGGATTGCCGGCCGGCCGAGGGCGCGCGCCGCTCTCAGGGCAAGGGCTGCCGCACCTGGCCAGCGGACATCGACCAGTACGGCGTCGAATGCCGTGAGGTCGGCGACCGGCAAGGCTTCGGGATCGGCCTGGGCAAGCCCGTCATAGAACGGCACGATGATGCGCTCGCCATACGCGTCGACCAGGATCGAGGCCAGCGCCGAGCGGGCGCCTCTGACGCGGCGCACAAAGGTGCAATCGACGCCTTCGGCCTCGATGCCGGCGATGAGCTGGTCGGCGACGGCATCGTCACCCGCGCTCGCCCACAGCGATACCTCGGCCCCCAGGCGATGCGCGGCGCAGGCAGCACTCGTGGCCATGCCCGAGGCGATCTGGACGCCGTCGGAGGCAATGAACTTGCCTTGATGCACGGGCAGCGTCTCGACGCGCAGGATGGTGTCCAGCGTCAAAGCGCCAACGCTCAGCAGCTTCACGGGTCTTGCCATCGCAGCGCTATTCCACCGGCTTGATCTTGCCCAGCGGAATGAAGCCGAGCGAGGCCTTGCCCCTGACCACCTTCAGCGGCATCGACGGTTCGTTGCCGAGCACCGCCAGGGCAGCAAAGCCCTGCTCGATCTGGCTTTTCTGCTCGGGTATGGCGGCGCCGAGAATGGCCGCCACCGCCTTCGGGTCCTTCAGCCTGATCATCAGATCGGCGTTGATCAGGCCCTCGGCATCGACCGAGAGCGGTCCCGAAACGGTGACGCGCGCCGTCCCCGACGACAGGTCGAGGTTGCGGATTTCGATCGCCTGGCCACGAAGGCTCTTCACCTGCGTGCCGATCAACGCGACACCGTTCTTCAGCGTGACGTCGCCACTGGCATCGAGCGCCGGAAGCACGCGCCCGCCAATTGCGTCGGGGTCGATCTCGAGATCGCCGAAACTGCCGAGATAGTCGATATCCTCACCGTTGGGCTGCAACTGACCCGATGCCTTGCCGGCGCTGAACAGTTGCACCGGATCGGTGTCGTCGGCCGGGTCGGTCTGGCCGGAAAGGCCCTCTGCCTCCAGCGAAATCCGCTGCGGCAGCGGCCACCACAATTTGAAATTGGCCTGCAGATTGTCCCAGTCTATCCACAGCGGCACCATGTCCGGAACGGAGGTCCTGAGCGGGCCGCGCAGATTGGCAACCGGCGACAGAGGCTGGATGATCTGGGCGGCTGCGTTGAAACTGCCGGCTGAAGCCGCAATGTTCTTGGCATCGTCCTCATAGGCGAGGTTGTCGCAGGAGACGGTAAAGCTCAAGGGATAGCCGCTGACCTGGAGATTGCCGCAGCCGGCCTCGACGCCATTCTTGTTGAGCGTGGCAACCGCCTTGTCGGCTTCGCTCCTGACGCGGTCAGCCAGATAGAACCAGCCGCCGCTGTAGAGGGCGAACAGCACGACGATGAATGCTGCAAGCCAGACCACACGGCGACGTTTGTTCGGCTGGCGTTCGTCACTTGACGTCATGCTTTGGCTCTCGTTAACGCATGGGTGTTGCGGACGGGTAGGCGATTCCGCCAGGTAGACAGACGAATAGTTAGACGGGACGGGCGGAAAAAACACCGGTCCGGTTCGGTGTTGGCATCTTTTGCAATCAGGCGCGGCGATATGGGCGATTTTTGGGTGTTTGGCTATGGCTCGCTGATCTGGCGGCCGGGATTCGCGCATGTCGAAACACAGCGTGCCCGCCTGCATGGCTACCGGCGCTCGCTCTGCGTCTATTCCTTCGTGCATCGCGGAACGCGCGAGCGGCCGGGGCTGGTGCTCGGCCTCGACCGTGGCGGGTCCTGCGTCGGCCTCGCATTCCGCGTTCCCGGCGACTTGCACGACGAGGTCATGGCCTATCTTCGCGAGCGCGAACTGGTCACCAATGTCTATCTGGAGCGCATGCTCAAGATTCGCCTCGACGGGGGCGGTACGGTCGACGCGGTGGTCTACATTGTCGACCGCCACCACGAGCAATATGCCGGAGCGCTCGACGCGGCGGATGCGGCGGCCGTGGTGCGCGGCGCGGTCGGCCAGTCCGGCAACAACGAGGACTATGTGCTGAGCACGCTTGAGCATCTCGAGGCGTTGGGCATCCGCGACCACTGGCTGGAGGATGTCGCCAGGCAGGTCGCGCCTTTGTGAAGCTGGCTCTGCGGAAAAAGGCGGCCAGGCCTTTGACCTCGTTCAGGCAAGACCTAGGTTAGGCTCCGACTCTCAGCCCGCGGGCGCCATTTGCCCGCCCCAATCATCCCGGAGATACGCCTTGCAGAAACGTCGTCTCGGTCGCACCGACCTGTCCATCGCGCCGCTGGTTCTGGGCGGCAACGTCTTCGGCTGGACCGCCGACGAGAAAACCTCGTTCGACCTGCTCGACCGCTTCGTCGGCGCCGGCCTCAACGCCATCGATACGGCGGATGCCTATTCGCGCTGGGTTCCCGGCCACAAAGGCGGTGAATCGGAAAACATCATCGGCAAATGGATGAAAGACCGTGGCAATCGCGACAAGGTCGTGGTGATCACCAAGGTCGGTTCGGATATGGGGCAGGGGCACAAGGACCTGTCCGCCGCATACATCGAAAAGGCCGTCGATGCATCGCTGAAGCGGCTGCAGACCGAGTTTATCGATCTCTATCTGTCGCATTGGCCGGACCCTGCAACGCCCTATGAAGAAACGCTTGGCGCCTACGAGAAGCTGCTCGCCAAGGGCAAAATCCGCTATGCCGGCTGTTCGAATCTCGACGCCGGCCAGTTGCGTGCCGCACTCGATGTGGCGAGCTTGCGCAGCCTGCCGCGCTACGAGGTGCTGCAGCCGGAATACAATCTTTACGATCGCTCGTCCTTCGATGGGCCGTTGCGCGATCTATCCGTGGCCGAGGACATCGGCGTCATCACCTATTTCAGCCTGGCCAAGGGTTTCCTCAGCGGCAAATACCGCAGCGAAGCCGATCTCGGTCAAAGCCCGCGTGGCGGCGGGGTGAAGGACTATCTCAATGCGCGCGGCATGCGCATCCTTGCGGCACTCGACGCGGTTTCATCAAGGCATTCGGCCAAGCAGGCGGAAGTGGCGCTTGCCTGGGTTATCGCTCGGCCGGGCGTCACCGCGCCGATCGCCAGCGCCACCAAGCCTGAACAGATGGACAGCCTGATCAGGGCAGCGTCGCTGAAACTGACCGCCGACGACATGGCCGAACTCGACAGAGCGAGCGGCTGAAGCTCAGTCGCGACGCCTCGCACGAACGTCCAAGACGCCCCTCTGGTCCTGCCATACCGTCTCTTCGCGCAAGGCAGGACAGAGGATAAAATGGCTGAGCCGCTTCTTTCGCAGCCGGATTTTTGGGGACAACTTCTCGCGCTGATGCTTGCCGCCCTGGTGATCATGGGCAGCCCGGGACCGGCGACGATAAGCGTTACCGCCGTTGGCGCTGCCTTCGGTTTGCGCCGCTCGCTGGGTTATGCCTGGGGAATCATACTGGGCACGATCGCCGTGCTTCTGGTTGTCGCGACCGGGGTCGTGGCGGTGCTCACCGCGATGCCGAGGCTGGCGCCGTTGCTGGCTTTCGCTTCCGCGGCCTACATCCTCTATCTCGCCTTCAAGATCGCCACGGCGCCGCCCATGGCAGCACGCGGCGCCGAGGCTTCGTGTCCAACATGGCTGGCTGGATTCCTTCTCGCGGTCGCCAATCCAAAGGCCTATGTGGCGATCGCCGCCGTGTTCGCCGGTGCTTCGTCCAAACAGGGCGCCACTGAGCTTGGTCCATGGCTGAAGCTGACGGCTCTCGCCCTGATGATCGTTGCCATCCATGCTCTGTGGCTTGTCGTGGGAGCATCGTTCGCGCGCTTCCTGCGCCGGCCGGCGGCCTCGCGGATCATCAATCTGGTCTTTGCCGCGACGCTGGTGTTGACCACCACGCCGGCCGTGTTCGGTTGAGAACTGTCGGCCGGAGACTTCCGATTCAGGCTTTGGTTCTTTTAGCCGCGTCCAGCTCTTGCAGCCTTTTCACCGCTGTCGGAGGCAAGGCAGGCGGGCTCGGACCGCGCGCCACATCAATCAGGAATTGGTCGCAGGCAGCCTCGGTCTCGCCGATCAGCCGGGCCATGAATTCGTCCTTGCTCAAGCCGGGCGGGATCGGCGGCAGGAAGCGTGCCTTGATGGTGCCGGGGTAGCGCAGGAATTTCCGGCGCGGCCAGTACAGGCCGGCGACATGGGCAACCGGCACCACCGGAACGCCAAGCTGCGCATAGATTTCGACGATGCCGTATTTGTAGGCCGGTTCGTCGCCCGGTGCCCGGCGTGTGCCCTCGGGATAGATGATCAGCTGGCGAGGGTTGCGCGCCATCTCCTCCTTGGTCGCGGCGACCACGGCCTTCAGCGCCTTCGAGCGGCTGCCGCGGTGAACCGGGATCATCCGCATCTTCATGATGTACCAGCCGAAGAACGGGATCCAGGTCAGCTCTCGTTTCAAGATGTAGAGCGGGTCCTGGAGGAAGGGGAAGAAGGCGATCGCGTCCCAGAACGACTGGTGCTTGGGCGCCAGGATGAACGAGCCTGCTGGCAGGTTTTCCTGGCCAGTGATGTCGCTCTTCGTTCCAGCGATCTTGTCGAAGAGCCACATCGAGGTGCGCGACCAGAATTTCGGCACGAACCAGGCGCGGTGACGGGGCGACAGGAAATAATAGGGGGTCCAGAGGATCATCTGGACGATCAGGTTGACGTAGAAGACGAAATTGAACGTCAGCGATCTGGCATAGAGCATGGGGGAGGCCCGGTGAGGAGGTGAGCGTTGGTTACACCAAGCGCGGGGAAAAAGGAAATGGCCGCAGGGCGCCTTGACCGACGAAGAAAGCGGTCGCCGATTGGGGAGACCCGGTTCCGCTACTTCAGCCGCGCCTTCAGGCGCGGGCCGGCAAAATCGAGGAAGGCACGCAGCTTCACCGGCAGCAGGCCATGGCCCGCATGCACCAGGCTTACCGGCCATGGATTTGGCTCGAACTCCTCCAGCAGGACGCGCAGCATGCCGGACCGCAGCGCGGCCTCGATCTGGTAGGAGAGCACTTTTGTGAGCCCGACGCCGGCAATCGCCGCATCGATGGCCGCTTCGGCGGTGTTGACCTGAAGCCGTGAATGGACCTGAACCGGGATTTCTGCCTTGCCCTTGATGAAGCTCCAGGTGGCGGCGGAAGCAAGTCCCTCAAAGGTGATGCAATCGTGTGTTTCCAGATCTTCCGGGGTGATCGGCGTGCCGTGTTCAGCCAGATAGGCGGGGCTGGCGCAAACGACGCGGCGGATCGCGCCGACGCCCATGGCGACCAGGCTCGAATCGGGCAACCGGCCGATGCGGATGGCGAGGTCGAAATGGTCCTCGACCAGCTGGGTTATGCGGTCTGCCAATATCAGGCGGATGTCCACGTCGGGATAGGCTGCGAGAAAGCCGGTGACGACCGGCAGCACGTGCAGGCGGCCAAAGACGACCGGCGCGGTGATGGCCAGTTCGCCGGTCGGAGCACTGTATTCGCCGGCTGCCGTGCGTTCGGCCTCGCCGACGTCGTCGAGGATGCGGCGGCAGGCGGCAAGATAGGTCTGGCCGGCATCGGTCGGTGTCAGCCGTCGCGTCGAGCGATTCAGGAGACGTGTGTTCAGATGGCGCTCGAGATCGGAAATCTTGCGGCTGACCGTCGCCAGCGGAATGCCGAAACGGCGGCTGGCCGCGGAAAGGCTGCCGGCCTCCACCGCGGCGACAAAGAGCGACATGGCTTCGAGACGATCCATAACTTCTTCCGGAAAATGGAAGGATGAGTTGCAAATATGCCATCTGCATTGGAAGGATGGAAGGCTTTATATTGGGTATCGGCCTGCCTGCAGCATGGCCTCGCAAAGGAGTTGCCATGTCCGAAGCCCGGCCGCCACTGCCGCCCTTCACCGCAGAGACATCAGCGCAAAAGGCGCGCATGGCCGAGGACGCCTGGAACTCCCGTGATCCGGCACGGGTCGCGCTTGCCTACACAATGGACAGTCGCTGGCGCAACCGGGCCGAATTCCTGCAAGGGCGCGATGCCATCCAGGCGTTCCTGACACGCAAATGGAGCCGCGAGCTTGACTATCGTCTGATCAAGGAGGTCTGGGCCTTCCACGGCAACCGCATCGCCGTGCGCTTCGCCTATGAATGGCACGACGACAGCGGTTCATGGTTCCGCAGCTACGGCAACGAGAACTGGGAATTCGACGAACATGGACTGATGCGCCTGCGCATCGCCAGCATCAACGACCTGCCGATCGGCGAGGCTGACCGCAAATATCACTGGCCGCTCGGCCGGCGGCCGGACGATCACCCAACACTGTCGGAACTCGGGCTTTAGAGCAATTCCAGGAGGCTTTCGATGAACGCGCATGCTTTCACCAGCGACGTCGCCTTCACGCCGACCGTCAAGGCGATCCAGGCACGCAAGGGCTCGCGTCAGTCCTATGCCCGCGTCGAGGAGCGTGGCGGCTGGCAAGCTGTCATCACCCCTGACCTTGCCGCCTTCATCGAGATGCAGACCAGCGTTTTCCTGTCGACGGCCAATGGCGATGGCCAGCCCTACATCCAGCATCGCGGCGGACCCGCCGGCTTCCTCAAGGTGCTGGATGAACACACGATCGGCTTCGCGGATTTTGCCGGCAACCGGCAGTTCATCACGCAGGGCAATCTGGCCGACAATCCAAGGGCGTTCCTGTTCCTGATCGACTATATGCACCGCCAGCGCATCAAGATCTGGGGCACGGCGCGGGTCGTCGAGAGTGACGCCGAGTTGATGGCGAAACTGATGCCGCAAGACTACAAGGCGCGCCCCGAGCAGGTCATCCTGTTCACGGTCTCGGCCTGGGATGCCAATTGCCCGCAGCATATCCCGCAACGGTTCGAGGCGGCCGACGTGGCGGCGGCACTCGAAGAGCGGGACAAGCGTATCGAACGCCTTGAGCAGGAGATCGCACGGCTCAGGGGAAATTCGGGCGCGGCCGCAGGGGAATAATCAGCCGCCGGCCGCGGTTTCGGCCAGTGCGATGCCGTTAGGCGTCGGCTTGACCGGCACGATGCCGCGCGCCAGCGCCAGCAGATATTTGTTGTATTCGGTGAACAGCACGCGCAATGCCCGCGGCTTGGTCAGCCAGCCGCCATTGTCGAGGTTGGAATTGACCACCGGATAGGGCTCGAGCTTGGCGCCATGCAGCAGCCTGCCCATTTCCAGCAGGCTGCGGGGCATGTGATAATTGTTGGTGACGAGGATCACCGTGCCATAGGCGTGGCTCTCGACCCATTTGGCGCTTTCCTCCGCATTGCCGATCGTATCGAGCGCGGCGCGGTCGATGTCGACGCAACAGGAAAACAGCTTCTTGTCGCCGCCGGTCGCTGCCTGCAGCTGGCGACGGCTGGCCGAAGGGTGCACGCCGCTGATCAGCAGCCGTTCGCCCTTGCCGGACGCCAGCAGATCCATCGCCGCATCGAGGCGGGATTGGCCGCCGGTCAAGACAATGATCGCGTCCGCCCTGGCCGGATTGGCGGGCGTCGTCAGATGGCTTACCTTGTTGGCGAACCAGCCGAAACCGCCGGCAAACAACGTAGCGAGGATGAGCAGAGACAGAGCCGAGAGGCGCAACGCGGCTCTTAGACGGCTCACAGCGCGGCGGTTATGCGAACGGGCAACCACCACTGGCATCTGCCCAGCCGTACCGGTCGAATCCCGCGCGTCCATCGCCATATGGTTAATCCTGAAATGCGGCTTTGGGTAGGTAAAAGACGCACTTTGCGTTACGTGAATTCTCCATCCGTGATCACCCTGTTTTATCCATGGCGTTGTCCCAAAACCGGTTCCCACTTTTGGGCGACATGAATTAGCCTGCATCCGGTTGGCGGACATCGATGTCGCTGAGATAGGCAACCACGGTGGCGTGGGACGTGGCAGCCGTCAGTCCGCCGATCACCAGCACCATCAACACGACACCGAGATAGCCTGCCGAACCGATGGCGAAATTGCCGAACAGGGCGGTCGCCTGGTCGGCCTGCGGCGTCGCCATATTGCGCGACGACCACCAGGAAAAGACGATGAACACGAGCACTGCGGCGGCACCGCCAGCCGCTGCTCCCTTCATGCCGGTGACCAGGAAATGCCGGCGGAATTCGCGCGCGATGAAGCGTGCCTCGGCGCCGACGAAATGCAGCACCTCGATGATGTGACCGTTGCCGGCCATGGCTCCGCGCGTCGCGAACACCACGGTCAGCACGGTCGCCGACAGCATCAGCGCCAGCACGGCAATGCCGATGGTCACCGTCGTGCGGGCCATCGCCACCAGCCGGTCGACCCAGGTGCGGTGATCGTCGAGCGATGCGCTCGGCAGTTTCGGCGTGATCGCGGCGCGCATGGCGGCGAAATCGGGCGGGCTGTTCTCGTCGATGGTGACGATAATCAGGCGCGGCACGGGTAATTCGTCGATGTTGAGCCCCGAGCCCAGCCAGGGCTCAAGGAGCCTCGCGGTCGCCTCGCGGTCGATGATCCGGGTCGTCTTGACGCCAGGGAATTCACCGGCGATCTGGGAGGCCTGGGTAAGGGCTGCTTCCATGTCGAGCCCGTCGACCGGCTTGATCTGGATGGTCGCCTCGCGCGAAATCTGGTTCTCCCAGACGGACGCTGTGTCGCGCACCAGCGTCACCGCGCCGAAAGTCAGGCAGGACAGGAAGGTCATGATGGCGATGACCAGGACCAGTGCCCGGCCAGCGATGTTCTGCGCCGGCACGATCGGCGCCATCCTGCGCTGGGCGCGGGGCTTTGCCTCGGTCGCCTCGGCGTCCTGCTCCCGTTCCACAAAATGTTCGGCGGACAGTTCAGTCATAGATGTCCAGCCTTCCGCCGGCCAGGATCATGCGGCGCGCGTCGACCTGTTCCATCAGGCCAAGGTCGTGGGTGGCGATCACCACCGCGGTGCCGAGCCGGTTGAGCTCGATGAACAGCCGCAGCAGGCGTCGCGCCAGCGGCGGATCGACATTGCCGGTCGGTTCGTCGGCGAGCAGGATTTCCGGCTGCTCGATCAGCGCCCGCGCGATCGCCGCGCGCTGCTTCTCGCCGCCGGACAGAACCGGCGGCAGCACGTGCATGCGCTCGCCCAGCCCGACCCACTTCAACAACTCGGTGACATCGGTGCGGTAGCTCGCCTCCTCGCGCCCGCGCACGCGCAGCGGCAGCGCGACGTTCTCGTAGGTGGTCATGTGGTCGAGCAGGCGAAAATCCTGGAACACCACGCCGATGCGGCGGCGCAGATGCGGCAATTCGGTGCGCGAGATGCGCGAACGGTCCTTGCCAAAGATGGTGATCAGCCCGCGCGTCGGCTTCAGCGACATGAACAGCAGGCGCAGCAAGGTCGTCTTGCCGGCGCCCGAAGGCCCGCTCAGGAACTGGAAGGAGCGCTCCGGTATGTGCAGGGAGATGTCGCGGAGGATTTCCGGACCCATGCCATAGCGGAGGCCGACATTTTCGAAACGAATCAATTTCGACGACCTGAATTTCGGCACGGCGGCGAGCCGGCCTGTTCTAGATAAAGACCATCGGCCGGCATGGTTAACCGGCGGTTAATTTCTGGGCTGTTTCGGCTCGTCACGAGGGCTCCGGTGGGGAAGCGTTAACCATCTGTGTTTACGCAAAAGAAACGAAAAGCGAACACGTGCTGCAATGCTGGGGCCATGATGGCTGACGATCGAACCGCGCGCCCGGTTTCCGGCGAAATCATGACCGATCCGGCGGCAATTGCCGCAGCGGACAGGTTCATGCGTGGTTCGGCCGCCGACATCGTCGATGCCGACTACGTGGTGATGCCGCGCCTTGCGCCTGCGGTGGAAAGCGTTTCGCCGCTGCCGCGCGCGATCGTCACGCCGCCCATCGAAGGCATGGACATGCTGCGCAAGCCCGAAGCCTCACCGGAGCGGCTACCGGCCTCGCGCGGCGGACCGATCTTCTGGGTCGCTGGTATCGGCGCTGCCTTGGCCGCGTTCTGGGTCTCCGGCGGGCACGCGCTGGTGCGCCAGGCGCCGTTCCTGTCCAGCGCGCAGGCGTCGGCGCTCAGCATTTCGGGCGTCACGTCACGCGTCGACGCTACCGGGCCGAACGCCGCACTGTTCGTCGATGGCGAGGCCGTCAATGACGGTGCGAAACCGACGCAGTTGCCGCCGCTTGAAATCCGGGTGACTGGCAATGACGGGCAGACCACCCGCTATACGTTGGGGACATCCGGCCGCTCGCTGGCCTCTGGCGAAAGATTCGGCTTTGCCAGCCGGCTCGACGTGCCTAGAAACGGTGTGAAGACCGTGTCGGTCACTTTCGCCGAATAGGCGATCACCGGGGAAGACCATCAATGCCCATCGTACGCGGCAAGGACATCGAGGTTCTGTTTTCAGCATCGGCGATCGCGCGGCGCAATCTGGAACTCGCCAAGGAGATTGCCGGCCACGACTATCACGATCTGCTGGTGATCTCGGTCCTGAAGGGCTCGTTCATCTTCGCCGCAGATCTCATCCGCGCCATGCATGATGTCGGCCTGTCGCCGGAGGTCGAATTCATCTTCATCTCCAGCTATGGCGCCGGCACCAGCAGCGGCGAGGTGAGGGTGCTGCGCGAAATCGACAATGAGGTCGCCGGCCGCGACGTGCTGCTGATCGACGACATTCTCGAATCGGGGAAGACGCTGAGCTTTACCCGCGAGCTGATGTTGTCGCGGGGCGCCAAGAGCTGTTCGATCGCCGTGCTGCTCGACAAGCGCATGCGCCGCCAGACCGAGCTCAATGCCGACTATGTCGGCTTCGACTGCCCCGACTATTTCGTTGTCGGCTACGGCATGGATGTCGCGCATGCTTTTCGCGAGTTGCCGTTTGTCGGTGTCGTCAAAGGGGATGTCTGAGCGGCATCAAAAAGGTTTGCTGATGCTTAGAGCGGTTCGCCGCTTCACGAAAACGCCGAACCGCTCTAGTTTTTTGTTTTGACGCAATTCCCAAGGGAAAGCGCTATGCGCTTTTCCCGGAAAACCGTCTCACACTTTTCCTGAATTGCTCGGGGGCTTTCAGGAAAAGTCAACTTTTCGCGGCCAAATATGCCGGCCATGGCAAAGCTTCTGATCGTCGAGGACGATGAGTCCGTCCGCACCCTGGCCGCCCGCGCGCTTGAACGCGCCGGGCACACAATCGATATCGCGGCGGACGGCGCGCAGGGGCTTGCGCAGATCAAGGCAGCGCGTGGCGGCTACGATCTGGTCGTCTCCGATATCCGCATGCCGGAGATGGACGGCATCGAGATGGCGATCGCGGCGGCAGCATTGTTTCCGGCGATGAAGATCGTGCTGATGACCGGCTATGCCGACCAGCGCGAGCGCGCCGAGGAGTTGAACGGCATCATCCTCGATGTCGTGCAGAAGCCCTTCACGCTGGCCGAAATCCGCTCGCGCGTCGAGCGGGCGCTGATCTGCTTCGTCTGATCAGGCTGGATCGGCAGCAGTGAGCACGGGTGGAACGCTCTTGCGCCGTTCGGTGTTGAGCGCCAACAGGCCGGCGCCGATGATCAAGACGGCCCCGATGACGGTTGTCGACCGCGGTACTTCGGCGAAGAACAGGAAACCCCACAGCGGCGACCACAGGATGCCGGTGTATTCGAAGGTGGCAACGCGGTTGGCCGGCGCCATCCGGTAGGCCTGCGACAGCAGGATCATGCCGGCGGAGGCGACGAAACCGCAGGCGGCCATCTTGAGAAAATCCGGCAGCGTCGGCCAAAGCCATGGCCTTACCAGGAATTCCAGGCTCGGGTGAACGGCGTGTGTAATGCCGGCCAGGTGAAACGCCCCGGCAACCACGGCGGCGCCGACCAGATAGGCGCCGTTCTGATAGAAGGCCATGACGGTGGAGGATTCGGTATCGCCGATCTTGCGGGCCATCAGCTGCGAAAAACCATAGAGCGCCGCCGAGCCCAGCGACAGCAGCGCAGCCCAGTCGAACAGCCCTGCGCCCGGACGCAGCATCACGAGGACGCCGAACAAGCCGATCAGCACGGTTGCCAGTGTCTGCCAGGAGACGCGCTCGCCAAGGTACGGCCCGGCCAGCACCATGATGAACAGCGGCGCCATGAAATAGAGCGCCACCGCATCGGCAAGCGGCAAGGCGGCGATGGCCAGGTAGTACATCGTATAGGAGGTGAACTGGATGAAGGCGCGCGCCGTCAGCATGCCGAATCGCTTCGACTGGATCGCCCGCAGGCCGACGTCGGCATGGACCAGAACGATCAGGATCGGCAGGGCGACGATCGAGCGGATCGCCATCACCTCGGTCACTGGATAGCCGCTCGACACGGCTTTGACGAGCGGATCCTGCAGCGAAAAGATCAGCACGCCGAGGCACAGGCTCAAGATGCCGCCCACCATCCGATTCTGCATCTGCATCCAGGCTCCTGCGCGTACGGTCCGAAGCTGTCGCCTGCGGCGTAAAAAGAACCCGCCACCGTTTCGGGCAGCGGGCACGAGTGAGGACTCTTGATTGGTCCACGGCTGATTTCGCAGCCGCATATCCAATGGGTGAGGCGACTATCGTCCGCCATTTGACATGTTGCAAACGAATTGGAATGATGCCAGCAATCAAATTCCCTTATGGCGGATTTCATGCGGCCGACCCTCGACAGCGATCTCCTGCGCACCTTCGTGGCGATTGCCGAGACCGGCAATTTCACCAAGGCGGCGGAGCAGGCCGGCCGCACCCAGTCCGCGGTGTCGATGCAGATGAAGAAGCTCGAAGAGCTGATCGGCGCCAGCCTGTTCGAGCGCGGTTCGCGCGGCGTCGCGTTGACGCGGCGCGGCGGCGAACTCATCGTCAACGCCCGCCGCATTGTCTCGCTGCTCGACGAGACGTCGGCATCGATGGCGGCAGCGCCGCTTGGCGGGCCGGTCCGCATCGGCATTCCGGAGGAATATGGCCACGCCATCCTGTCGCGCGCGCTCGGCGCTTTTTCGAAGCGTCATACGCAGGTCGAGGTCACCGTGCGCTATGCCCATTCCGGGGCGCAGATGGCGGCGCTCGCTGCCGGCGAGCTCGATCTGTGCGTGGTGTTCGAATGGCAGGATCCTGCCGGCGGCGAAGTGCTGATGCAGGACCCGACCGTGTGGGTGACGTCGACCCTGCACCATATGCATGAGGAACAGCCGGTGCCGATCGCGCTCTACAACCGGGCCGGCTGGTGCAAGGACTTTGCCATCAAATCACTGGAGCAGCGCGATCTTGCCTATCGTGTCGCCTATACCAGCGACACCACCGGCGGCCTCAAGCTCGCCGTCACCTCCGGACTGGCGATCGCGCCGATTTCGCGCAGCAACATTCCGGACGGCTGTCGTGAACTGACCACGGCAGACGGATTCGGCGCCATCGATTCCTCGAACGTGGTGATGCACCGCAACCCGAATGCGTCAGGCGAGGCGATCGACGGCATGCAGGATGCTATCCGCGAAGCCTTCGTCAACAGGCTCAGTCAGCCGGCGGCATCCTCGTAGAAATGCAGCCTGTTGCCGAACGGATCGGCGACCGATATCTCGCGGGTCTTCCAAGGCGTCTCTTCCACGCCCGGCCTGGCGAAGCGGTAGTTTTTGCCGATCAGTTCGCCATGAAGAGCCGTGATGTCCTCGACCTCGATGCGCAGGGCGATGCCGGGTGCACCGTCGCCGTGATGTTCGCTGAGATGCAGAACACAGCCGTCGCGGCCGACCGCCATGTAAAGCGGCGCGTCGTCGGCGAAGCGATGTTCCCACTGCACCTCGAAGCCGAGGAAGCCGACGTAGAATTCACGTGCCTTGGCAATGTCGAAGATGCGCAGGATGGGTGTGACGGCGCCAAGTCTGGGCATGGTGGTGCAACCGTGCGAGAGGGTTTTCAGGTGGGATGGCGGACGGCAATCCCTTTGTTTTATAGCAATTCCGGACGGAAAACCGCTTCATAATTTTCGTGGAATTGCTCTATTTCAGCTCGAGCAGCCGTTCCAGATAGCTGCGTTCAATGTCAGGGCTGAGCGCATTGCCGAGCCGCTTGCGGATCGCTTCCAGTATCTGGCGGGCACGCTGCACGTCGATCTCGTCGGGCACCTTCACCGAATCGCCGAAGTCGGGACCCGTGCTGGCGCGTGGCCGGCCGAGCGGATCACGATCGGCGTTCTGCTGGCGGCCGCCTTCCTCGCCGCCGCCCTGGTCGCCTTGCATGGCCTGCATCTGCTTCATCATGTCCTTGGCGCCCTTGCGCAGCGCTTCCAGCGCCCGGCCCTGATGACCGACGGCCGCATCGCCTTCGCCCTCGCCGAGTGCCTGTTCGGCATTGCCCATGGACTTGCCGGCCTCGCCAAATCCTTCATTGGGCTCCATACCCATGCCTTCGAGGCCTTTCTTCAGCTGCTCGAGGTCGCTTTGCAGTTGGCCCTGGCCCTGCTGCAGCTGTTTCAGCGCATCGGCGAATTCCTGGGGTGTCATCGGCTTTTGCCGGGCGAGCGGATCGCGGTCTTCGCCGACGCCGGGTCTGTCCTCATCCTGGCCGCCTTCGCCGAGCTGTTCGTCACGGTTCTGCCCGCGCTGGCGCTCGCCGCGCTGCATCTGATCCATGCGGAAGGTGTCGTTCATCATCTCCTGCTGACGTCGCAGGATCTCGCCCAGCTTGTCCATCTGCTGGCGCATCTCGCTGTCCTGCTGGCCGCCTTGCTGCTGACGGCCGGCTTGCAGATTGTTCATCATGTCCTGCAGTTGCGACAGCAGTTGCTGGGCCTTGTCGCGATCACCGGACTTGGCCAGGTTTTCGATCTGGTCCATCATGCGATCGATGTCGCTCTGGCGTAGTTCCTGGCCGTTCTGCTGCATCTGCGGGGCGTTGGGATTCTGCTTGGCGCGCTCCGCGAATTCCTGCAGGAACTGGTTCATCGCCTCGCGCAGTTCCTTCATCGCCTTTTCGATTTCAGCGTCGCTGGCGCCATTCTTGATGGCGTCCTGCAGCG
Organism: Mesorhizobium sp. M0848; assembly: GCF_040319805.1. Taxonomy (NCBI): domain Bacteria; kingdom Pseudomonadati; phylum Pseudomonadota; class Alphaproteobacteria; order Hyphomicrobiales; family Phyllobacteriaceae; genus Mesorhizobium; species Mesorhizobium sp. M0848. Next base: position 92,728 of record NZ_JAMYOM010000024.1, read on the forward strand.
CCTGTTGCGCTTGGCGCAGCCGCTTTTCGGCGGCCGAAAGATTGCCTTCCTCGATGCCGAGCGCGATTTCCCAGAGATAGGAGACCTCGCTGCGCAATTGATCGTCGCTCTCGGCCATCTTCAGCCGGGTGCGGGCACTCATAATGGCGAGGTAGTGGGACATATTGTCGAACGTGTCTTCCGGCCGCAGCGTGATGGCGTCCATCAGGTCGAGCACGCGCGGCTTGGCGTTGGCGTCGAGCGCCAGCAGGCGGCGCTGTTCGATCACGGCGCGTGCCAGCGGATTGGCGAAAGGCCGCTCCGGCATCAGCAGCGTCTTGGTTTGGCTCGATGCGGTGTGCCCGGCATCGTCGGTGGCGACCAGCGTCAGCTTAATGCTGCTGCCGGCCCAGACATGCTCGGTCAGGTCCTTGGAGGTCCTGGCGGCGTTCGACTTGCCGCCGCGGCGCGGCAGCGTCAGCGGCATTTCAGGTGCACCGTACAGCGGACGCGCATTCGGCGCCTGCGGATCGGCGAGCGCGAACACCGCCTTGGCGGTGGCGGCGCCATAGTCGTCGTCGATTTGGTAGTTTAGCTCGAAGGCGCCATTGGCGGCGCGCTTGGGCTCGCCGACGAAGCGGATCTGCGGCGGCTTGTCCGATATGACCGCGAAGGCCCAGCGGCCGAGCTGTTCCTCGCCCGACGTCAGCGTCAGCGTGCCGTCGCCGGTCAGCTTGCTGGTGAACTGGCGCACCTTGGACGGCGTCGCCGGGCTTGCAGCCGGCTTGGCGGCGGTCTGCGGCGCAGCGGGGTCGATGACGCGGGCGTTGCCATTCTTGTCGGCATAGCCGAGCGTTTCCTCGCCCGAGCCGCCCGTCACGCGCAGCGAAACGTCGCTGCCTTCGGGAACCGTAAAGGTCGGGATCGCCTGGTTTGCGTCGGCGGTCAAGAAGATCGGCGGCTTGCCGGTATAGGCCGGTGGCGTCACCCATGCATCGATGCGCGGCGGCACGATATCGCGCGTCCCATGGGCATTGAAGCCGTCGCTGATCCTGCCGCCCGTCGGTCCGAAGGAGAAGGCGAAGGCGGTAACGAGCAAAAGGGCCGCCACCGCGCGCAGCCCCCAGGGGTCGCGCTCCGGCACGCGTGTGCGCGGCAGGTCGGCGCCAAGGTTGTCGAGCTTTCCAGCCATGCGCTTCTGGTGTTCGCGCCACAGCGCCTGCGAGAAGCTGCTTTCCCTGCCGCTGGGCCGGTCGGTCTGCACCAGCACCGGGCTGTGCAACAGTTGATTGGCGGCCTCGATGCGGCGGTCAATTTCGGCGGCGCCCGGCAGGCGGAAGAAGCGCAGCGGATAGAGCGCGGCCAGTGCCGCTATGGCAAAAGCAGCGATCAGGCCGATGCGCGCCATATCCGGCAGCCGGGAGAACAGCCCGAGCCAGGAGATGCTGAGGAACAGGCTGGCGACTATGACGAGCGGAAGCAGCAACGGCCAGCCGCGCTCGACCATCATCGAGACCCGCGTCGCCAGCCGGCTCATGGCCAGGCGCCCGGCGAGGCCGCGATCGCTGCTGAGGGTGGGTCGTTGCGTCATCGGCCCTTCCTTGAGCCTATTGCATCCCGAAAACCGGGATGCGGCCCTATCCCTTTGAGCATGATCTGTTCCGAAAGGGATTTCACTTTTCGGGATCATGCTGTGGAGCGGGCAGGATAGCCCGACGCCTCACGACTCAAAGAATACCAGCAAACACGGCAAAGGCGAGGCAGTTCGGAAAAACGTGAAGTGGCCGCTATCGTTCCATCCTGCATACCCTTCAGAAGTTGGTGGGCCCCTTTAGAAGGTAGCGGGGTCTGCATTCGCCCCGCAGACCAGTACGGCGACCCGTTCGCCCGCCGCCGGCGCATAGCGGCCGGACAGGACCGCGGCAAAGGCGGCCGCACGTCCCGGCTCGGAGATGATGCGAGCCCGGTTCCACAGCGCCTTCTGCGCGGCGATGATGTCGTCGTCACTGACCAGGATCGAGCGTTCGACAAAGGCCTCGGCGATCGGGAACATCATTTCGCCGACGCGCTTTGGCGCCAGCGAATCGGCGGCGATGCCCTCGGCCGGTGCGTCGACGGGGTGTCCGGCCTCGAAGGCGCGATGCAGCGTCGGCGCTCCTTCCGGCTCGACGGCGATGATGCGGATGCGGCCGGCAAACCAGGCAGCGATGCCGCCGATCAGGCCGCCGCCGCCGACAGCGACCAGCAGCGTGTCGATCTTAGGCAAATCGCTCTCGATTTCGAGCCCGAGCGTGCCTTGGCCGACGAGCGTTTCCTCCTGGTTGAAGGCATGAATCTGCAAGGCGCCGGTTTTCTCGGCGAAACGTTCGCTGGCCGCCAACGCCTCGGCATAGCGGGCGCCGCCGACGATCAGCTCGGCGCCGTAGCTGCGGATCCGTTCCAGCTTGGCCGCCGGGCTCACCTCGGGAACGAAGATGGTCGCCTTATGGCCCAGCCGCATGGCGGCATAGGCGACGGCCGCGCCATGGTTGCCGCCCGATGCCGCGACGACACCGGCGTCGGGAACCGGCCGCTCCAGGAGATTGGTGAAAGCGCCGCGCGCCTTGAACGAGCCGGAATGCTGCAGGCATTCGAGCTTCAGGTCGACGGCCAGCGGCGGCCGGTCGAAGTCGGCCATGTCGACGCGCAGCACCGGCGTGTGCCTGATATAGGGGCGGATGCGCGGTTCCATCGCGGCAATGCGCTCGCGTGTGACGGTGATGCCGTTCGTCATGATTCGCTCCCTGTGACGGGTAGGTGTGTTTCCGGCGCTTCTATGCAAGCCAGTCGGGCATGGAATCCAACCCAATCAGGTCGTCATAGGTCGGGCGTGGGCGCACGACGTGGAACCGGTCGCCGTCGACCAGCACCTCCGGCACCAGCAGGCGGGTGTTGTAGGTGCCGGCCTGCACCGCGCCATAGGCGCCCGCGGTGGAGACGGCAATCAGATCGCCGGCCTTCAGCCTGGGCAGATCGCGGTCCAGGCCGATATAGTCGCCGGTCTCGCAGACCGGGCCGACCACGTCGACCATCATGCGCGGCGTATCGGCCGGCGGCTGCACGACCGGACGAATGTCGTGGAAGGCATCGTAGAGCGTCGGCCGGATGAGATCGTTCATTGCGGCGTCGACGACGAGGAAGTTCTTGGCGTCGCCTTCCTTTACGAAGATCACTTCCGAGACGAGGATGCCGGCATTGCCTGATATCAGCCGGCCAGGCTCGAACATCACCTTCAGCCCGAGCTTGGTGACATGCTTCCTGACGATCTGGGCATAGGCGTCGGGCAGCGGCGGCGGGTTGTTGTCGATGCGGTAGGGAATGCCGAGCCCGCCGCCGACATCGATATGCTCGATGGCATGGCCGTCCGCCCGCAGCGCGCCGACGAGATCGACAAGCAGGGCGAAGGCATCGTCGAAGGGCTGCAGCTCGGTGATCTGGCTGCCGATATGGGTATCGATGCCGGTGATCCTGATGCCGGGAAGCTTTGCCGCGCGGGCATAAACCTGCCGCGCCCGCTGCCACGGGATGCCGAACTTGTTCTCGGCCTTGCCGGTGGAGATCTTCTTGTGGGTCTTGGCGTCGACGTCGGGATTGATGCGCAGCGAGATCGGCGCCACCTTGCCAAGGGCAGTGGCCCGCGCCGACAACAGCTCGAGTTCAGGCTCGGACTCGACGTTGAAGCAGAGGATGCCGGCGGCAAGGGCAAAGTCCATTTCGCGCGCGGTCTTGCCGACGCCCGAAAACAGGATCTTGCCGGCCGGAATGCCGGCGGCCAGCGCCCGGCGCAATTCACCTTCCGAAACCACGTCGGCGCCGGCGCCGAGCTTGGCCAGCGTCCGCAGGACGGCCTGGTTGGAATTGGCCTTCATGGCGTAGCAGACAAGCGTGTCGAGCCCGGCAAAGGACTGGGCAAACACTCGGTAGTGCCTGGTCAGGGTGGCCGTCGAATAGCAGTAGAATGGCGTGCCGATCTGTGCTGCGATATCTGGTATCGCCACGTCCTCGGCATGGAGCACGCCGTCGCGGTAGTCGAAATGGTTCACGAGAGTGGTTCCGGAAGTTGGGGCGCGATGAGATCGGGTTGGAAGGCCCGGCTCTCGTCGGCTCTAGATCAGCGGGTCGAGGATGAATTTCTTGTCCTTGACCGGTTTTTCCGGCTCCGGCGGCACGGGCTGGTGGGCCTTCGAGGCATCCTTGCGCGCCTGTACGGCCGCCTCATAGGGCGTGTCGAGAGCGCCCCTCCTGCCGCAGGCCGAAACGGCCGCGATCGCAACCAGCAGCGTCAGCGTCACCAAAATCCTGCTTCCGGTCATCGATCCATCCGTCCGAAACGTTTGTCAGCCGCCGCTTTTAGCCGAGTTCTCGGCGCATTGCACCCCGAGATATTGCCCGTCGCAATATCCGGGATATTACTGCTCGCAATATCCGGCATTACGCTTTCGCCAGCCGCTTTTTCCAGGCGCGGATCTGCTTCCTCACTTCCGACGGCGCGGTGCCGCCGAAACTGATGCGGCTCTTGACCGAGTTCTGCACCGCCAGCACCGAAAATATGTCGGCCGTTATGCCGGAATTGATCGACTGCAAATCCTCCAGTGAAAGCCTCTCCAGCCCCACCTTCTTGTCTTCGGCCAGCGCCACCGCCCGGCCGGTGACATGATGCGCTTCGCGGAACGGCAGGCCGAGCGTGCGCACCAGCCAGTCGGCAAGGTCGGTTGCTGTCGCGTGGCCGGAGCCGGCGGCCTTCTTCATCGCGGCAGCGTTGACCGTCATGTCCGAGACCATGCCGGTCATCGCCGCCAGCATCAGATCGAGCGTCTCGGCGGCGTCGAACACCGATTCCTTGTCTTCCTGCATGTCCTTGCCATAGGTCAAAGGCATGCCCTTCATCACCGTCAGCAGGCCGACCAGATGACCGGTGACGCGGCCGGTCTTGCCGCGCACCAGTTCGGCTGCATCGGGGTTCTTCTTCTGCGGCATGATCGATGAGCCGGTGGAAAACGAGTCCGACAGCCTGACAAAGCCGAATTGCGGCGTCGACCAGATGATGATCTCTTCAGCCAGCCGTGACAGATGCGTGGCGCAGATCGCGGCAAGAGCGAGGAACTCGAGCGCGAAATCGCGATCCGAGACGCTGTCCAGCGAATTGCGCATCGGCTCGCGGAAGCCGAGCGCCTTGGCGGTCCGGTGACGGTCGATCGGGAAGCTGGTGCCGGCGAGGGCTGCGGCACCGAGCGGGCTTTCGTCCATCCGTTCGATCGCATCGCGCGCGCGCGACAGGTCGCGAGAAAACATCTCGACATAGGCCATGCAATGATGGCCGAAGGTCACCGGCTGGGCCGCCTGCATATGGGTGAAGCCCGGCATCACGGTCGCCGCATGCTCCTCGGCCCGCTCCAGCAGCGCCTCGATCAACCCCTTCAACGCCCCGGCGACGCGAAAGCACTCCTCCTTGACCCACAGCCTCAGATCGACCGCGACCTGGTCGTTGCGCGAGCGTGCGGTGTGCAGGCGGCCGGCCGCCGGGCCAATCAGATCGGCAAGGCGCGCTTCGATGTTCATGTGGATGTCTTCGAGCCGTGGCGAGAACTCGAAGCTGCCGGCCTCGATCTCTTTCAGGATCGTGTTCAGCCCGTCTGCGATTTTTTCTTGGTCGGCCGCCGAAATAATGCCCGTTTGCGCCAGCATCTCGCTATGGGCGATCGAGCCTTTGATGTCCTGCGCATAAAGCTTGCGGTCGAAGGAGATAGACGCGTTGATCGCTTCCATGATCGCGGCCGGACCCGAGGCAAAACGTCCGCCCCACATCTGGTTGCTGGTTTTCTTGTCGCTCATGGCTATAACCCGTGCTTCGGAGCAGTTTTGAGAAAATGGCAGACGGTAGTAGATTCTTCCCGGCCCCGCGCCTGATCCTCGCCGCCTTGGTGGCGGGCGCGCTGGCGGGCGCGGTCGCGGTATATGTCAGCGAGAGCCGGTCTGGCAACAATGCACCGGCACAAGCTGCCGTGGATGAGAGCAAGGACGATGTCGGCTGCGCGGCCAAGAGCGACCGCGCCAAGAAAATCGCGGCGTCGGCCACCGGTGAGGTTGCGGCACTTTTGCCGGCCGATCCGCCACAATCCCTGAAGAGCCTTGCCTTCAATGGCCCGGACGGCAAGCCGATGACGCTTGCCGATCATGCCGGCAAGACGGTGCTGCTCAATCTGTGGGCGACATGGTGCGCGCCGTGCCGTGCCGAAATGCCGGCGCTCGATGCGCTGCAGAAGGAAAAGGGCAGCGACTCCTTTGAAGTGGTCGCCGTCAATGTCGATGCCGGCGACGATGTGAAGCCGAAGAAGTTCCTCAGCGATACCGGCGTCACGACGCTCGATTATTACCGGGATTCGACGATGGCGCTGTTCAACGACCTCAAGAAGCGCGGCCTGGCGCTAGGCCTTCCCGTTACCATGCTGATCGACGGCGAAGGCTGCCTGATCGCCCATATGAACGGCCCGGCCGAATGGTCGGGGCCGGACGCCAGGCGGCTGATCGAGACGGCACTCAAGCCCGAGAGTTTTTAAGCCCTATTGAGGACAGGCGCGGGTGCGAAGGCCAGAACGCTTCTGTCGCGCAAGGTGGCGGGTTTGCTGCCGACAGCGGGTGCGACGACACCGGTCAGCTCGCCGAATTCCTCGATGAGAGCTGGCCTGCCGATGTAATAGCCCTGGCCGATCTCGCAGGCTTCGGCGTCCAGGAATTTCAGTTCGCCGAGCGTCTCGACACCTTCCGCCAGAACCGGCAGGCCGAGACCGCGTCCAAGTCCCAGGACGGCGCGCACGATCGCCGCGACCTGGCCGTTCTTGTCGACGGACTTGATGAAGGAGCCATCGATCTTGATCTTGTCGAAGGGGAAGGCGCGAAGGTTGGAGAGCGAGGAATAGCCTGTTCCAAAATCGTCCATGGCGACCCGCACGCCCAGCGCCTTGACCTGCCGCAAGGTGGCCAGTGCCCGCGGCATGTCCTTAACAAGCGCCGTCTCGGTGATCTCAAGCTCGAGCCTGCCGGGCGCCAGGCCGGAATTCAGCAAGGTTTCGTGGACCTTGCGGCTGAAATTCGTGTTGTGGAGCTGCACCGCCGAAACGTTGACGGCCACCGTCAGCGGATTTTCCCAGCGGGCGGCTTCCTCGCAGGCGGCCGTCAGCACCCATTCGCCAATCTGGCCAATGGCGCCGCTGTCTTCGGCGATCGGGATGAATATGCTCGGCGACACGTCGCCGCGCGTCGGATGCCGCCACCGGACCAGCGCTTCGAAACCGACCATCTTTCCGCTGCTGATCTCTTTCTGCGGCTGGTAGACGAGGTAGAACTCCTGGCGTGCGACCGCCTGGCGCAGCTCGTGCTCCATCACGCGCTTGTCGCGGGCCTCGGCCCCCATCGAAGCTTCGAAATAACGGTAGGTGTCCTTGCCTTCGGTCTTGGCCCGGTAGAGTGCCGTATCGGCGTGGCTTATCAGGCTGGCCTGGTTCTCGGCATCCGATGGATACAGCGCTATGCCGATGCTGGCCGACACAAGGCCGCCGCCGACAGAAAGCCGGTTTTCCTCGCGCATGGCGGTCAGCACCGCGTCGGCGATACGGCCCGCCTCCAACGGGTCGGTCAGGTTCGGCGCGATGATGGCGAACTCATCGCCGCCCAGTCGCGCCACCATCTGTCCTTGGCGAAGAATGCCGGTAACGCAATGCGCAACCTTCTGCAGCATGGCGTCGCCCGCGCCGTGCCCATACAGGTCGTTGACCTCCTTGAACCGGTCGAGATCGAGCAGCAGAAGCGCAAGCTGGCCGCCTTTCCTGGTCCGGCCCATCGCAGCAATTTCCGTCTCCAGCCGGCCGGAAAAGCTGCGGCGATTGGCCAGTCCGGTCAATGGATCGAAATGGGCAAGCCGCAGGATCTCCTGTTCCGCCTTCTTGCGCTCGCGAATGTCGCGGACCGCGACCACGTTGTGCGGTTTGCCACAGTAGTCGATGCTCCTGGCGATCAGCTCGACAGGAATGCTCGTGCCATCGCGGCCGCTCAATTCGGCCTCCTGCGGCTGTTCGCCGAAGCCTGACATGTCGGATCCGAAGAGATCGCCAAGCTGCATTCCGTTCAGCGTCGCTGTTGCGATGCCCGTCAATGTCGCCATGCTGTCATTGGCACTGATGATGCGGTTGCCGTCGCAGACGATCAGCCCCTCCACGGCGGCATTGGCCAGGCCGTGCATGCGGTCGACCTCGAGCTTCTGGCGACGGAAGCGCAGATCGATATACAGCGCCGATGCCGACAGGACCAGAATCACCAATGTGGCGGCGGCGGCGGCGAAAGCCTGCGAGGTCGGCTCGATCGTGTATTCGGATATGACGATCGAGGGATCGGGGAAGATCGAGACGGCACCCATGCCGATGAAATGCAGGGTGCAGATTGCCAGCGTCAGCAGCACCGCGCCGCCGGATGTCGCCTTCAGGGAGGGGCGGCGCTGCACGACACGCAGCGCCAGCGCCGCGAGCGTTACGCCGGCCAGAAGGGAAACGGCGACAAGCAACAGGTTCCACTCGATGCGGCCCTGAACCTCGAACGCCGCCATACCAATGTAGTGCATGGCCGCGATACCGCCGCCCAGCACGGCGCCGCCGACGAGATGATAATCGAACTCATTCCGCAAGGTGGCGATCCACATGCCGGCTGCCGTCAGAGTGACCGAAGCAGCGAGCGAAAGCACGGAGAGTGCGGGATCGTAAGCACTGGGTATGCCCGGTGTGAATGCGAGCATGGCGATGAAGTGCGTTGCCCAGATGCCGAAGCCGGTCGAAGTGGCCGCGATCATCAGCCAGGCAAGCCGGTTCCGATCGGTGGAGCGGCTTATGTGATGAAGCAGGTTGACGGCAGAGAAACAGGAAATTCCGCAGATCAGCGCGGCAAGTGCGACCAGTCTCAGATCGTGTTCGTTGACGATACAATTGTAGACCGTCAGCATTTTATTTCACCTGATCTTTGGAAATAAACAGGGCAGCAGGATTGAGTAGCGCGTTGCCGTTGAGGGATCGATAAAGTCGCCTGCAACCTTGGCGTGTCTCTTCGGGTTGCGGCGGCTGCAATCAGGGCTGACACGCCGAAGCCAGCTTGGCAGTTCCGATGGTAGTTCCTGGTGCGCTTGTCGTCGCGCTAAGCCGGCTAACCGTGTGGCTTTCCATGTCTCAAAGCGGAGGCGAGGGTGGCGTGAGGTAAAGGGTGAAGTTCGTCGATCTGCAACAAAACCGTTGTCTGATTGTCACGAGCGACACATATTGCCTTTGCGGGAGTGCCCCTTTCGCCAATGACAAACGGGAGATGAAACATGAAGTCCTTCGGCTTCGCGGCCGGTGTTGCCGCCACCTTTATGCTGCTTTCCTCAACCTCCGCTTTTGCTGTCACGCAGATCAGTTGGTGGCACGCCATGACTGGCGCCAATGCCGAAGTTGTCGACAAGATCTCCAAAGATTTCAATGCCAGCCAGAGCGACTATGAACTCGTTCCGGTGTTCAAAGGCACGTATCCCGAGACGCTGAATGCCGGCATCGCCGCCTACCGCGCGGGCCAGGCGCCCGATATCATGCAGGTGTTCGACGTCGGCACCGGCGTGATGATGGCAGCCGAAGGCGCAATCAAGCCGGCAGCCGATGTGTTGACCAGCGCTGGAATGACCTTCGACAAGAGCCAGTATCTGCCAGGCATAGTCGGCTATTATTCGAAGCCGGACGGCACCATGCTCTCCTTCCCCTACAACTCCTCCTCGCCGATCCTTTATTACAACAAGGATATCTTCAAGAAGGCTGGTCTCGACGTCGACAGCCCACCCAAGACCTGGAATGAGGTGTGGGAAGACGCCAAGAAGATCAAGGCGAGCGGCGCGGCCGCCTGCGGCTACACCTCGACCTGGCTGACCTGGATCCATCTGGAGAATTTCGCGGCCTGGAATGACGTGTCATGGGCCACCCAGCAGAACGGTCTGGCCGGCGGCGATGTCGAGCTCAAGATCAATGCGCCGATTTTCGTCAACCATTTCCAAGCGCTCGCGGACCTCGCCAAGGACGGCACCTTCAAATATGGCGGCCGCACCTCGGAAGCCAAGCAGATATTCCTTGCGGGCGAATGCGGGATCATGACCGAATCCTCCGGCGGACTTGGCGATATCGTCAAGTCCGGCATGAATTACGGCATCGGCCAATTGCCCTATGACAGCGACGCCAAGGGCGCGCCGCAGAACACGACGCCGGGTGGCGCCAGCCTGTGGGTTTTCGCTGATAAATCCGACGAGGAATACAAGGGCGTCGCGGCCTTCTTCGCCTACCTGTCGAAGACCGAGGTGCAAGAATACCTGCACCAGAAGTCGGGTTATCTGCCGGTGACGCTGGCGGCTTATGAAGCGACCAAGAAGTCCGGTTTCTATGACAAGAACGTCGGTCGCGAGACCCCGATCCTGCAGATGACGGGTAAGGCGCCGACCGACAATTCCAAGGGCGTACGTCTGCCGAACCTGCCGCAGGTGCGCGATATCCAGAACGAGGAGTTCGAGAAGATGCTCGCCGGCCAGCAAACCGCGCAGCAGGCGCTCGACAACGCGGTTACGCGTGGCAATGCGGCGATCAAGGAAGCGCTGGGGAATTAGAGCGAGCGCAGGTCCTTGCTCTACGGCGCACCCACCTGTCCTGCCAGGCGTCTCCCCTCGGCGAGGGGAGTTTTGCCGTCCCTTGCGATTTCGCCAATGGTCGATGATGCCAACGCCGAAACGCTCGTCAAAGCCATCTTGGCGAAGAGGGGTGCCACATCGTGCCGCCCGCCCCATCACCTCGGAGTGGCTCCATGACCCCTCGCGTCGTGTTTCCCAACAAGATCCTTCCCTACCTGCTGGTGGCGCCGCAACTGGCCATCACGCTCGTGTTTTTCTACTGGCCGGCCGGTCAGGCGTTCTACCAATCCATGCTCAGGCAGGACCCGTTCGGACTGAGGACCAAGTTCGTCTGGTTCGCCAATTTCAGGAAAGTGCTTGCCGATCCGGCCTACCTGAACTCGATCAAGGTCACGGTGGTGTTTTCCCTTGCGACCGCTATCGTCGCCATGTGCGTGGCGCTCCTGCTTGCGGTCATGGCAGAGAAGGTGGTGCGCGGCAAAGGTCTTTACCGCACGCTCCTGATCTGGCCCTACGCAGTGGCGCCGGCGATCGCCGGTATGCTGTGGCTGTTCCTCTTCAACCCGTCGATCGGGTCGCTGGCCTACATGCTGAGGAGTCTCGGCATCGCCTGGGATCCACTGCTCAACGGCACCCACGCCATGATCCTGCTGGTGTCCGCCGCTGCCTGGAAGCAGATCAGCTACAATTTCCTGTTCTTCGTCGCCGGCCTGCAGGCGGTGCCGAAAGCCTTGATCGAGGCGGCGGCCATGGACGGCGCCGGCGAGACCAAGCGATTCTGGACCATCGTCTTCCCGCTGCTTGCGCCGACGACCTTCTTCCTGCTGGTCGTCAACACCGTCTATGCCCTGTTCGACACCTTCGGCATCGTCCATGCCGTCACCGGGGGCGGTCCGGGCAAGACGACTGAGACGCTGGTCTACAAGGTCTACAATGACGGCTTCGTCAATCTGATCCTCGGTGACTCGGCGGCGCAGTCGGTCATCCTGATGGTCATCGTCATCTCGCTCACGGCCATCCAGTTCCGCTACGTGGAACGCAAAGTCCATTACGGCTGAGGGCGAGCGATGATCGGCCAGTCACCGCTCCGCACCGTCATCGCCCACGTCGTGCTGATCCTCGGCATACTGATCGTCGCCTTCCCGATCTACTACACATTCGTTGCCTCGACGCAGACGCTGCAAACGATCCTCAGGCCGCCATTGCCGCTCCTGCCCGGCGATCAGTTCTGGAACAATTACGCCGAAGCGCTGTTCGGCGGTGTCGGTCGCATCGGCGGCGTCAGCGTCGGTCGATTGCTGCTCAACACCACGGTCATGGCGCTCGGCATCGCGGTGGGGAAGATTTTCATCTCGATCCTGTCGGCCTATGCGATCGTGTTCTTCCGTTTTCCGCTGCGGATGGTCTTCTTCTGGCTGATCTTCATCACCCTGATGCTTCCCGTCGAGGTGCGCATCCTGCCGACCTACAAGGTGATGGTCGATCTCGGCATGATCGACACCTATGCCGGCTTGATCATCCCGCTGATCGCCTCGGCCACCGCCACATTGCTGTTTCGACAGTTTTTCATGACCATTCCAGGTGAGCTGGTGGAGGCGGCGCGTGTCGACGGTGCGGGGCCGTGGCGCTTCTTCTTCGATATCCTGTTGCCCTTGTCGCGGACAAATATCGCGGCGCTGTTCGTCATCCTCTTCATTTATGGCTGGACGCAGTATCTGTGGCCGCTGCTCGTCACCAACAGCAGCAACATGAACACGATCGTCATCGCGCTCAGAAAGATGGTCTCCTTCGCCGATGCCGATACGCAATGGCACCTGGTGATGGTCACAGCGATGCTGGCCATCGTGCCGCCGATCCTGGTCGTGGTGCTGATGCAACGCTGGTTCGTTCGCGGCCTGGTTGATTCCGAAAAGTGAGAAGCTGATGGCGACCGTCGATCTGAAGGATGTGAAGAAGGTCTACCCCAGCGGTTTCGAGGCCGTGAAGGGCGTTTCAATCGCAGTTCCCGACAGGCAGCTTTGCGTGCTGGTCGGCCCATCGGGCTGCGGTAAGTCCACGCTGCTCAGAATGATCGCCGGGCTCGAAACCATCTCCTCGGGAACAGTTGCGATCGACGGCAAGATCGTAAACTCAGTCGGTCCGACCGAGCGTGACATCGCCATGGTGTTCCAGAACTACGCGCTCTATCCGCATATGAAAGTCTACGACAACATGGCCTATGGGCTGCGCAACCGCGGCACGCCGAAAAACGAGATCGACAGCCGGGTTCGCGCGACGGCGAAAATACTCGAACTTTCGGCGCTGCTCGACCGCCGCCCGCGGGAGCTTTCTGGCGGCCAGCGCCAGCGTGTCGCCATGGGTCGTGCCATTGTGCGCAACCCGAGGGTTTTCCTGTTCGACGAGCCGCTCTCCAATCTCGATGCCAAATTGCGTGGCCAGATGCGCGTCGAGATAAAGAACCTGCAACGCTCGCTTGGCGTCACGTCGGTCTATGTCACGCATGACCAGCTCGAGGCGATGACGTTGGCCGACATTCTCGTCGTCATGAATGCCGGACTGGTCGAGCAAATGGGGGCGCCGCTCGACGTCTACGAAAGACCGGCCTCGACCTTCGTCGCTTCCTTCATTGGCGCGCCGCCGATGAATCTCCTGGCACTGACCGAAGGCGCCTCGGGCGTGGTGCTCGCAGACGGCACGGCGATCGCTTTCGCACCTCGGGAGGCAAGAGCTGCGACCCTCGGTTTTCGGCCCGAGAATGCCGACGTCACCTTCAATGCGGAGGCGCCGTCCGGCGCGCTCGTCCTGCCGGCGCTGGTCGAGGCAGTCGAACCGGTAGGCGCTGAAAGTTTCCTTCACTGTGCGGCAGGCGGCAACCGCATCGTCGTGCGTGTCGCGGGTCGCGCCACCGCCACGGTTGGCAACCAATTGCGCGTGGTTGCCAAGGCAGAAAAGCTGCACTGGTTCGATCAGGCAGGAAAGCGCGTCGGTTAACCGCATACGGCGTTCAGGCGAAGACATGCGCCTTTCCCGATACGGTCAGCCGGACGATCTCGCCGACCGCCGGCGCGTCCATGCCCGGTTTGCGCAGGACCAGCGGCGTGTTGCCGATCGCTGCCGCATCGGGCGGATCGGCATTGTTCAAGAGCCGCACCGCGACCGTGCACATCGAGCCGGCGAATTCAGATTCCGTCACTTCGCCGAACAGCATGTCCGAGGTGCCGGACATGCCCTCGCGCGACGTTCTCTTCAGCGCGATCTGCTCCGGGCGAAGCATGATGCGGGCGATGTCGCGGCTGTCATTGGTGTCGACCGCGATACGGCCGAGCGGCGAGTTGGCGAATCCATTCGATATCTTGGCCGGCAGGATGATGGCGTCACCGAGGAATTCGGCGATCATCCTGTCCTTCGGCTTGAGATAGAGCTCGCGCGGCGTGCCGATTTGCGAGAACTTGCCGTCGCGCATCACCGCGACCTGGCTGGCAAAGGACAGCGCCTCGGCCTGGTCGTGCGTCACCAGGATGGTGGTGATGCCGGCGGCTTCCAGCAGCTCGGCTACCGCCTTGCGCATCGAGGCGCGCAGGCCGGTATCGAGCGCCGAGAACGGCTCGTCGAGAAGCATCAGCCTGGGCTTCATCGCCATGGCGCGGGCGAGCGCCACGCGCTGCTGCTGGCCGCCGGAGAGCTCGTGCGGGCGGCGTTTGAGGATCGCCTTGTCGAGCCCGACGATATAGGCGAGCTCGATGATGCGCTCAGCGCGCTTGTCCTCGCCGCGGCCCATGCCGAAACCGATATTGTCGCCAATGGTCAGATGCGGAAACAGGGCACCATCCTGCGCCACCACGCCGATGCCTCGCCGATATGCCGGCACCGCAGCGCCGCCATTGGCCAATATCGTACCGTCGAGCGTGATGTGCCCCTGGTCCGGCGCCTCGAAGCCGGCAATCAGCCGCAGCAGGGTCGTCTTGCCGCAGCCGGAAGGACCGACAATCGCCGTGCGGCTGCCGCTGGCGACGTTCAGGTCGACGCCGGCAAGGGCGGCCACCGGGCCGTACTGCTTGTGCAAGCCGCCGATTTCGAGAAAGCTCATCGTCCGGCCATCCGTTTCGACTGGACATAGAGCAGCCAGGTCAAGGGCAGCGACATCGCCACCATGATGAAGGCGTAAGGTGCCGCGGAGGCATAATCAATCTCACCGCTGTAGGACCAGAACGCCATCGCCAGCGTGCGGGTACCGTTGGGCGCCAGCATCTGGGTGGCGGTCAGTTCGTTCATGATGCCGAGCGCCACCAGCGCCATGCCGGCCGCGGCACCAGGCGCCGACAGGCGGATCGTCGTCGACCACAGCGCCTGCAGCGGCGGCCGGCCGAGGCTGGAAGCGGCGCGTTCGAGTTCGACCGGCGCCTGCGCGATCGACGCCCGCAGGCTGACCAGCGCGCGCGGCAGGAACATCAGCGCATAGGCCACCAGGATCGTGAACAGGGTCTGGTAGAGCGGCAGCGCGATGCGCACCGTGATGGTGACCAGCGCCAGTGCAATGACAACCCCCGGCAACGAGCCGACAATGTAGTTGCAGCCCTCCAGCATGCGCTGCAATGGCCCCGGGGCGCGGATCGAGATCCAGGCCATCGGCATGGCGGCGACCGTGGCCAGCAAGGCGCCGGCGAGCGCCAGGAACAGCGTCTGCCCAAGCGCCAGGCCGATCTCGTCCAGGCGCCAGACAGCGGCGCCGCCGGCGGCAAGCCAGCCGCCGATGGTGACGAACGGCACGCCGAGCGCCAAAAGCGTGGTGACGACAAGCAAGAGCAGGCTCGGGATGGTGGCGCGTCCGAGGCTCGTGCGCTGCTGATGGCGCGCCGCACCTGAGCCGACGCGGGCATAGCGCTCCTCGCCGCGCACCAGCACTTCGAGGCCGAGCAGCACGAAGCAGCAGCTGACCAGCACGCCGGCCAGCATGTTGGCGGCCGGTCCGTTGAAGGTCGACTGGAACTGGTCGACGATCGCCGTGGTGAAGGTGTCGAAGCGGATGAAGACATAGAGGCCGTACTCGGCCAGCAGATGCAGGCCGACCAGCAGCGAGCCGCCGCAGATGGCGAGCCGCAATTGCGGCAGCACGACCCGCCAGAACACGCGTCGGGGTCCAAGGCCGAGTGCGGCGGCGGCGTCCTCGAGGGCGGGATCGAGACGGCGCAATGCCGCCGACACCGGCAGATACAGGAACGGGAAATAGGCGATCACGGAAACCAGCACGCCGGCCCACAAGCCGTGCAGTCCCGGCACCATGGTGACCCAGGCATAGCTGTGCACGAAGGCCGGGATGGCGAGCGGCGCCACGCACAGCCAGGCCCAGAGCCGGGCGCCCGGCAGGTCGCTGCGCTCGGTCAGCCAGGCCAGCGCAACCGACAGCACGATGGTGATCGGCACGGAGAGCGCGACCAGCAGGACAGTGTTGACCAGAAGCTCGCCGACACGCGGCCGGAAGACCAGCGCCGAGACGGTTTCCCAGCCGGTCTGCACCGCGATCCAGATGATGAAGGCGAGCGGCACCAGCGCCAGCAGCGCAACGAAGATGGCGGCGAGGACCAGCCAAAGCGGTGCGCGTCGCCGGGCCCTTCGGCCTGTGCCCGAAGGCAGGCCCGAACGCGCAAGATCGACCGCGGACTGCATCAGGTCAGACGCCGTGCCGCTGCCGTCCAGCGGCAGCAATTGAAAGACCGCGATCACGGTCGGGAACACAGCGTGTCGTCATCGACGAATGCCATCTCGAAAAACAAAATCACTCCCGCGGAAGGCGAATTCCCGCGGGAGCGTGGTCGGGTGTCCTTTTAGGACGAATGGCAACTAAAGCAAGCCGGCTGCCGTCATCAGGTCGGTGACCTTCTTGGAGTTCAGCGTCGTGGCGTCGACCTTCGGCGCCTGCAGATCGGCGAGCGGCACCAGCTTCGGGTTGGACTCGGCACCCTTGCCGACCGCGTATTCGAAGGAATCGCCGGTTTTCAGCACGTCCTGGCCGCCCTTGCCGGTCAGCCATTTCAGGAAGGCCTGGGCTTCCTTGGGATGCTTGCTCGAAGCCAGCACGCCGCCGCCGGAGATCGAGACGAAGGCGCCCGGATCCTGGTTCTTGAAATAGTGCAGCTCGACATTCCCGCTGTTTTCGCCAGTCTTGGCCTGATCGCCGAAGTAGTAATAGTGATAGATGATGCCGCCTTCGATCTCGCCGGCATTGACCGCCTTCATCACCGTGCTGTTGCCCTTGTAGGCGGTGAAGTTGGTTTTCATCGCCTTCAGCCAGTCGGCGGTAGCGGCTTCGCCCTTGAGCTGGAGCAGCGCGCTGACGATCGCCTGGAAATCGGCGCCCGACGGGGAGGCGGCCCAACGGCCCTTCCAGCTCGGATCGGCGAGGTCAAGCATCGACTTGGGCAACTGGTCGGCGGTCAGCTTGGTCTTGTTGTAGGCAAAGACCGTGCTGCGGGCGGCAACGCCGACCCATTTGCCGCTGGCCGGCTGATAGTCCTGGGGAACCTGTGCCAACGTGTCGGCGTCGACCGGAGCGAACAGGCCGGCCGCCTCGACCAGCACCATGGCCGGCGAGTTTTCCGTCAGGAACACGTCGGCCGGCGAAGCAGTACCCTCAGCGACGATCTGGTTGGAGAAGTCGCTGTCGCCGCCATTGCGCACGGTGACCTTGATCCCGGTTTCCTTGGTGAAGCCTTCGGCCCACGCCTTGGTCAGGCTTTCGTGCTGGGCGTTGTAGACAATGATGCCGGCATCCTCGGCCATCGACGGGCTGGCGATCAGCATGATTGCCAGCGCGGTGGCGCCGGCGAGGGTGGAAAGAGCGTATTTCATGTCATTGTCCTAAAGTTCGGTTGGCACCGGCTCACCTACCGATACCTGACTCCCTTAGTCAAGATTGGTGATCTGCTTCAATCGGCCGCTGAAGCACAAACGCTTGATATCGGGCTCACAATTCCAAGTGATGAAGTGACGCGACTGGCGTGCCGAATTCAACCCGATGGTTGATCGGCCGACCGGATGAATGGGGCGGCTTGCAGACCGTGGAAAAGCACCGAATGCCGCCTGACGACCCTGGGAAGGTCCAAGCACCAGCCTTTGGCCTGCGTGAACAAGGCCTCCAGCAGTACAGCCATTTCTAACCGGGCGACGTGTTGACCCAGACAGGCATGCAGTCCGGTGCCAAAGGCAAGGGCCGACGAAATGCCGGAACCCAAATCCAACCGGTCGCCCGCCGGAAAAACAGAAATGTCTCGATTGGCGCTCGCCAGCACGGGTACAACGGCCTGCCCGGCTTTTATGGTTGCGCCACCAAACTGCAAATCTTCCGCGGCGATACGCGCTCCGGCATAGTGAACCGGAGCGCAAAAACGGAGCAGCTCTTCGGCTGCTGAAAACCAACTGACTTTCCCATCTTCAAGCAGCGAAAGCTGTTCTGGGAAGCGTGCAAGCGCGACCAGCGCATTGCCGAAGGTATCGACGACTGTCGCCTGCCCGGCAAAGAGCAGGAATACGATGTTTGCAATGACATCGTCTCTCAGCCAGCGGCCAGCCTCGACTTCGGCAAGCATCTGAGCTGAAATACCGTTTGGGCGCACAGTACCGTGTTCTATCACGCTGGATACCCATGCCTCCAACCGGCGGCAGGCATCGTTTGCGTCTTCGTCTACGCCGCCGGCCCTTATTTCCAGGGCGTTGGCCATAAGCTGTGCGTCGGCGCCAATCCGCCAGGGATCGTCCATGTCGATACCAAGGATCTGTTCCAGGCCTGAAAACGATAGCGGCAGGCCTATATCACGAACCGCGTCGAACTCCGGTTTTTGTACAGCTGCCTGCGTAAGTTCCGACGCTTTGGCCGCAAGCCGGTCGAACAGCCCGTTGCTGGAGGAAAAGCTTAGCGAACCAGCCAATGGGCGGCGCAGGCGCATGTGCCGCGGCGGGTCGGACAGCAGCATGGAACGGGTCAACAGGTCCAGGGCCGGATTGGCGCTGATCTTTTGCCTGACCTCCTGATAGGCGCCCGGCGGTGCCTGCAGCAACAGCGGGTGTTTCAAGGCCTGGGAAACAAGCGCATGGCTGAACACGTAGAAGGCTTCACCGACCTCGGGATAAGGAGGTTTGCCCCAACTGGCGCCTCCTGAACTCCGACGACGGGCGAATTCGGGAAACGCATCGCTGCCATGGGCAATGGGGTCAAATAGATCAGCTTGATCTGTCATCGGGCAAGATCGACAGCAAAGATAACGCGAAATCCGCCGGAACTCATGTCTTCAGGTAGAAAATCGGACGCGAGATGTAGAAATTCGCACCGGAGAACACGGTTATAGAACCGCAGTAGCGGATCCCTCGTTATGGATTCCACCGAAGGCATGACACCGGTCCGGTGCCAATCGTCGATGGTCCGACGAAATTCCGGATCCGGCCGAACCTTGTCGGGCAACTCGTCCTGTGCTCCCGCGTAGGACGGGCAACGTCCGTCGCCGACCAACCAACGCGCACCGACCTGCCGGCCATGGTCAGACATTTGCGACAACAGGCGGCGTGCCATGTCGGTGCCGCGGAATTCGGGTCGCACACCAAGATTGTAAACGTAGAGTGACCGTGCAGGTTGGCTCCTGACAAGCGAAGAGTAGGCGGAGAAGGTCTTGGGGAACCTTCCCGTATCGTGCGGATCTTGGCTGGTTTCCACGAAGCAGATCGCGCCGGCAACAAGGTTCTCAACCATGGCCAGGATCATTGTATGCCCGAGCGAAAGCCGGTGGTGAATTGTTTTTTCGCTGGCACCGAGTCGTCCCCAGGCTGCGGCCTCCATCGCGGCCATGCCCGGAACGTCGTCTGCCACAAGTTGTTGAAATACGATCATCTTCATCGTCGAAAGGCCGCTCGTAATTGCGATATCGAATCGATAATTTTCTGATACCAGCTGTTGATGGGTGCATGAGTAGGGGCGGGTTGTCTCATGATCTTCTATGTTTGCCATCGCTTGCATGCCTATACCCTGGCAAGCCTGCTACTCTATTTTCGAACAGATTTGCAGGATTCTGTGCGCTTTGTCCCCTATGACGAACGGGCGCATCTGCTTGAGATTTCCAGAGGCACCGTTCTTTGGACGGATTTGGACCGACTGAGCGAAGCAGAGATTGAAGCATGCTCCAATCTCAGCCAGCGGATGAAGTCGCAGCAGCCTGATCTGTTTCAACTCAACCATCCGCGAAAAAGCCTTCAGCGTTTCGATCTATTGCGTATGCTGTTCGCGGACGGCATCAATGATTTTAATGTATACAGGCCCGAAATTCTGCCGGCGGGAATGCGTTTTCCTGTCTTTCTGCGTGACGAGACGGGCGCCGCTTATAAAGTGCCGCCGCTGTTGCAATCGCCGGCGGAACTCGGCGAGGCGCTCTCGAACCTGGATACGATGAATTTTGTTCGCCCCATGGTGGTGGAGTTTGGAGCAAAGGCAGGTGCCGATGGCAGCTACCGAAAATACTCGGCATATCGGATCGGCGAGCGCAGTTATGCGCAACACTGCTTCGCCAGCAAGGAGTGGTTCATAAAGGTACAGGGAGGCGGTATGTCGGGGCAACATCGGGTCGAGCATACCGCCTTTGTGCGCGACAATCCGCATGCGGTAGAGCTGATGCCGATTTTCGAGAAGGCGGGGATCTCATATGGCAGGATCGACTACACCATTGTCGATGGTCGCATCCAGGTTTTCGAGATCAACACCAATCCCACTGTATTGAACGACCCGCCCACACCCTTCGACAGATATGATTCGTTGCCTTACGCCAACATGCATGCAGATGCCTTGGCACAGCTGCCATATGCTAACGATCCCCTATCCACTCCGGATATCGATGAGGCACATCTCCAGATCTTGGGCCGCCTGAGAAACAAGTACCGTCGCAGACGGATGAAGCTGACCGTTCGAAAGGGCTTCAGGTCTTTCCGGGATGCCATGTTCGGCGCCAAGCCTTGAGTTCTCGAACAAGAGCGCGGGGCAATATCGCACTGGCGATCGGCGCGCGGTGTGCGGCAAACTTTCGTGATTTGCCGGCAGTTTGGCTTGGACATTATTTCGCCGGCCACGTAACAAATCAGCGCCGAGACGCGAAATTCGGGGGAGTGAACTCTTGTGAGCGGCAAGGACGAGGCCGAACTTTCCCGGCTGATGCGGGCCGCGATCGCAGGAGATGAAAGGGCTTACGCCGACTTTCTGCATCGGATTGCCGCGCTGGTTCGCGGTTTTGCCAGGCGCAAGATCGTGCAGGGCGGGGTCGATCCCGAGGATGTCGTGCAGGAAACCTTGCTGGCCATTCATGTAAAACGACATACTTGGCGCCAGGATGCGCCGGTGTTGCCGTGGATCTACGCGATCGCCCGCTTCAAGCTGATCGATGCGTTCCGGCGGCGCGGACGGCGCATCGAGATCGATGTCGACGATATCGCCGAGACGTTCGCCGAGCCGGAAACCGAGACCGTCAGCGAGCGAGACATCAACCGGGCATTGGACAGCCTGTCGCCGGCACAGCGCTCCGTGGTCTCGGCCGTGTCGGTGGAAGGGCGGTCCATCGGTGAGACGGCGGCGAAGTTCGGCATCAGCGAGACGGCGGTGCGTGTGTCGCTGCATCGCGGACTTGCCGCGATAGCCAAGCGATTCGGGCAGGGGCGGTTCGGGCGGGAATGACATGAGGACGGACGATCTCATCAGGGCGCTGGACGCCGATGCAAGCAGCAAGGCGATGCCGCTGCAATCGGCCTGGTGGCTGGCCGCCGGTGCGGGGGCGGTGATCGCGGCCATCGTTTTCCTGCTGACCATCGGCCCGCGCCCAGACTTCATGGCGGCCGCGCACACGATGCGCTTCCTCTCCAAATTCGTCTTCACCATCGTGCTTGCCGTCAGCGCCTTCGCCCTGATCCGCGCCTTGTCGACACCGGGTGCCTCGACGGGCCGGGCAATGGCCTGGATGGCCGCGGCGCCCGTGCTGGTAGCCGTGGCGGTGCTTCTGGAGCTTTTCATGATGCCGGAGGCGCTGTGGGGTACACGGATGGTCGGCAACAACATGATGCTCTGCATGGGCTTCATCCCGCTGATCGGTATTGGCCCGCTTGCCATCTTCCTGTGGATGCTGCGCTATGGCGCGCCGACACGGCCGGTGCTTGCCGGTGCGGTGGCGGGCCTGCTCGCCGGCGGGCTGGCGGCAACCTTCTATGCCGCGCACTGCTTCGACGACTCGCCGCTTTTCGTCGCCCCCTGGTACACGATAGCCATTGCAGCGCTCGCATTGCTCGGTGCGCTCGGCGGACGGTTTTTCATACGCTGGTAGCGTTTCGTAACGATCGCGGACCCGTGCACCGATCCTTAATCATGCCGGCAATTGTTTGCCGGTTAGCGACCACGCCGGCATGCCGGACGCAACCTTTCCTTAAAATCGATCCGCCAAGGTTGATGCGAGAACATGCGTTTGCGCACGGGGGTGGCACGTATCGTGATGTGGCGAGGATTGACCAGCCGAGAATCTCTTGGGCATGCAGGGTTGGCGTTGCTCGTCGCCGGCCTGGGCGTGCTGGCGACCTCGATCCTGCTTTCGCGCCTGGACCTCGGCACCGAAGCGCTGAAGCTCTGCCTGCAGATCGCGGTGGCGCTGGCGGTGGGCGCGCTGTTCCTCGCCGCCCTGTCCATACGCAGGATCAGCAGGCATCGCCAGCAGATCGCCGAGAGCGAGCTGCGCTTCCGCCGCGCCATGGAGGATTCGGCGATCGGCATCGTGGTTGTCGGTCTCGACGGTCGCATCCACCAGACCAATCCGGCCTTCGCCGCCATGCTTGGCTACACAAGCGAAGAGATCGAGGCGCTGACTTTCTTCCAGATCACGCATCCCGACGATCTGCAGATCGGGCGGGAGACGATGGACGATCTGAAGGCGGGCACGGTCAATTCCTTCCACTTCGAGAAGCGCTATCTCAGGAAGGACGGAACGCCCGTTTGGGCCCATCTCTCCGGTTCGGTCATTCGCGATGAGACCGGCGGCCGCCCGCTCTATCTCGTCTCGCAAATCGAGAACATCGACGCTCGCAAGCAGGCCGAGGCGCGCATTGCCGAGGCGGAAACGCGTTGGAATTTCGCCCTGGCCGGCGCCGGCCAAGGGGTCTGGGACCTCGACATGCGCAAGGGCGGCACGACCTATTCCTCGACCTGGGTCAAGATGCTGGGCTATGCGGATGGTGAGCTCGATGGCGACACCGACCGCTGGCTGACGATGATCCATCCCGACGATCGCGAGACTGTCGCCGAAGCGGATCGCGCTCATCTCGAGGGCAAGACACCGTTCTTTGAGGCCGAGTTCAGGATGCGCCACAAGGATGGCCACTGGATGTGGATACTCGACCGCGGCAAGGCTATCGAACGCGACGAGGATGGACGGCTGATCAGGGCCATTGGCAGCCTGACCGACATCACCCGTCGCAAGGAGGCCGAAGAGCGCCTCACTGTGTCGGCGGCAATGCTTGCCGATGAAAAGGAGCGGCTGAGGGTGACGCTGCAATCGATCGGCGATGCCGTCATCTGCACCGATGCCGCAAACCGCGTCACCTTCATGAACCCGGTCGCCGAAAAGCTGACCGGGATTGCCGGCGGCGAGGCTCTCGGCAAGATGCTTGGCCATGTCTACTGGGCGGTCGACGAGGAGACGGGGCACAGGATCGGCGTCACCCGGCCCGCGATTGGCGTTCATGCGCCCGCCGACCAGAACAGCCGCGCCGTCCTGATCCGGCGCGACGACACGCGCTGCAGCATCCGCCAGGTCGTGTCGCCGATCATCAACGAACGGAACGAATTCTGCGGGCTGGTCATCGTCTTCCAGGACTTTACCGATGCGCGCGCGCTGCAGCGCCAACTGGCGCACGCCGCGGCACACGACGCGCTGACCGGCCTTGCCAATCGCTCGAGCTTCATCCGCGCCATGGAGGGCCTGGTCGGTCAGGCCCGCAAGGACGGCACCGCCGACACGAGGAAGTCGACCGGCGACACGACAGAGTCGGTCGGAGCCAGCGGACATCAGTTCATGTTCATCGATCTCGACCACTTCAAACTGGTCAACGACACGGGCGGCCACGCGGCGGGAGACGCGCTGCTGAAGCGGGTTGCCGTGGCGATTCGTGGCGTGCTTGGTCCAGACGATATCGTCGCTCGCCTCGGCGGCGACGAATTCGCGGTCATTCTGAAATCGGGTTCAGCAGCCGGTGCCAAGATCGCGGCGCGCTCCATCATCGATGCGATCGGCGGCCTGGACTTCACCTGGGACGGCCGTCCTCACGTGATCGGCGCCAGCATCGGACTGGCTGCGATCAATGCCAATTGCGGCGAGGTCGACGAGATCATCGCGAGAGCCGATGCGGCCTGCTATGCGGCCAAGGCGGCCGGCCGTGGCTGTGTCTCCGTGGCGCCCGACGCACGGATCGTGGATGGCCGGACAGAGCCGCTGGCCGCGGCCTCCTGATCGAGCCTGTCACCGCCGGAAGGCTTGTCCCTGATTTGCGTCGACGATGCGCTCAGCGCGTCGGAACGGGATGCTCGCCGCGATAATCGTAAAAACCGCGCCCGGTTTTGCGGCCGAGCCAGCCGGCCTCGACATATTTCACCAGCAGCGGGCAAGGACGGTACTTCGAGTCCGACAGGCCGTCATGCAGCACCTGCATGATCGACAAGCAGGTATCGAGCCCGATGAAATCGGCCAACTGCAGCGGCCCCATCGGATGGTTGGCGCCGAGCCGCATGGCGGTGTCGATGGCGTCGACCGAGCCGACACCCTCATAGAGGGTGTAGATCGCCTCGTTGATCATCGGCAGCAGGATGCGGTTGACGATGAAGGCCGGAAAATCCTCCGAGACCGTAATCGTCTTGTCGAGCTGCTTCACGTAGGTCTTGGCCGCCTCGAAGGTCTGGTCCTCGGTGGCGATGCCGCGCACCAGCTCGACCAGCTTCATCAGCGGCACCGGATTCATGAAATGTATGCCGATGAACCGCTCCGGCCGGTCGGTCTGCGCGGCAAGCCGCGTGATCGAGATCGACGAGGTGTTGGTCGCCAGGATGGCTTCGGGATTGAGCTGCGGACAGAGCTGGGCGTAGATCTTGCGCTTGACCGTCTCGTCCTCGGTCGCCGCTTCGATCACCAGATCCGCGCCGGCAAGATCGGCCATCGCGGGCGCGGCCGAAATGCGGCCCATCGCGTCGTTGCGCACCTTCTCGTCGAGCTTGCCGGACCCCACCTGGCGGGCCATGTTGCCGCTGATTGTGGCGATGCCTTTCTCGATGCGGTCGGGCGAAATGTCGTAGATCAGCACCTTGTAACCCGAAAGCGCGGAGACATGGGCGATGCCGCCGCCCATCTGGCCCGCGCCGATGATGCCGATCGTCTCGATCTTGCTCATTACACCGATCCCGTCCTGAGCCCTTCCGCTTGAACTGCGAAAGCGCTCCACCTTTTTATTTTACCGCAATTCCCTAGGGAAAGCGCTACGCGCTTTTCCAGGGAAAACCGCTGCGCACTTTGCTGGAATTGCTTTTAGCCTTTGCGGCCTCTTTTTGTGCGGTGCAAACTAAAAGGGCAGGGCGACTTCGTCTACCCCACCCTCACCATTTAATACGCTTTGGCAGAAAGCGTCAAAGCGCCTTCTGCAGTTCCGGCAGAATGACGAAGAGATCGCCGACGAGACCGTAGTCGGCAACCTGGAAAATCGGTGCCTCCTCGTCCTTGTTGATGGCGACGATGACCTTCGAATCCTTCATGCCGGCAAGGTGCTGGATGGCGCCGGAGATGCCGACCGCGATGTAAAGATCGGGGGCAACCACCTTGCCGGTCTGGCCGACCTGCCAGTCGTTCGGCGCATAGCCGGCATCGACCGCGGCGCGGGAAGCCCCCACGGCTGCACCGAGCTTGTCGGCGACCGGCAGGATGACCTCCTGGAACTTCTCCGCCGAACCCAGCGCACGACCACCCGAGATGATGATCTTGGCCGAGGTCAGCTCCGGACGGTCGGTCTCGGAAAGCTTGTTCTCGACGAAGGTGGACAGGCCGGGATTGGCCGCGGCCTTGACGGTCTCGACCGCCGCCGAGCCGCCTTCGGGGGCTGCCTGGAAGGAGGCGGTGCGGACCGTGATCACCTTC
Organism: Mesorhizobium sp. M0848; assembly: GCF_040319805.1. Taxonomy (NCBI): domain Bacteria; kingdom Pseudomonadati; phylum Pseudomonadota; class Alphaproteobacteria; order Hyphomicrobiales; family Phyllobacteriaceae; genus Mesorhizobium; species Mesorhizobium sp. M0848. Next base: position 118,603 of record NZ_JAMYOM010000024.1, read on the forward strand.
TTGGCGTCGCTCGACTGCACCGTCTGGATGGCGTTGCCGGCATAGATCGGCCGCTTGAAGGTGTCGGGAGATACGACTTCGATGATCTCGGAAACCTGCGCGACATCGAGGAGCGCAGCCACGCGCGGCGCGACATTCTTGCCCGACGAGGTCGCCGGCGCGATGATGGTGTCGTAGGCGCCCGCCAGCGACACAATGAGCGCTGCCGTCGGTTCGGCCAGGCGCTCGGCAAGCTCGTCGGCTTCGGCCAGCAGCACCTTGCTCACGCCCTTCAGCTTGGCGGCGGCGTCGGCTGCCGGCTTGGCGCCCTTGCCGGCAACCAGCACATGCACGTCCGAGCCGATCTGCAGCGCCGCCGACAGCGCCTTGGCGGTCTGGTCGGAAAGCGTTGCGTTGTCGTGTTCTGCGATGAGGAGAATAGCCATTTTTCTTGTTCCTTTCCCGATCGCTTACAGCACGCCGGCTTCGTTCTTGAGCTTGTCGACCAGCTCAGCGACGCTCTTGACCTTGACGCCTGCCTTGCGGCCACTCGGCTCCTCGGTCTTGATGACCTTCAACCGCGGCTTGACGTCGGCGCCGTAGTCGGCCGGGGTCTTTTCGTCGAGCTGCTTCTTCTTGGCCTTCATGATGTTGGGCAAGGAGGCATAGCGCGGCTGGTTGAGGCGAAGGTCGGCGGTGACAATCACCGGCATCTTCAGTTCCACGGTCTGCAGGCCGCCATCGACTTCGCGCGTCACCTTGGCCTTGTCGCCGTCGAGCACGATCTTGGAAGCGAAGGTGCCCTGCGCCCAGCCAAGCAGTGCCGCCAGCATCTGGCCGGTCTGGTTCGAGTCGTCGTCGATCGCCTGCTTGCCGAGAATGACGAGGCCGGGCTGCTCGGCGTCGACGACGCCCTTCAGCACCTTGGCGACGCCGAGCGGCTCGGTTTGTTCATCGGTCTTGACCAGGATGGCGCGGTCGGCGCCCATGGCGAGTGCGGTACGCAGGGTTTCCTGCGCCTGCTGCGGGCCGATCGAGACGACGATGATTTCTTCCGCCTTGCCGGCTTCCTTCAGCCGGATTGCTTCTTCCACCGCGATTTCGTCGAACGGGTTCATCGCCATCTTGACGTTGGCGAGCTCCACCGCCGAACCGTCAGCCTTCACGCGAACTTTGACGTTCGCATCCACAACCCGCTTCACGGGCACAAGGATCTTCATTTGCCTGTCACCTCTTCACGCTAGTTGGGCGCGCTATAACAGCCTGCGCCCGCTCTGAGTTGTCGAAAGCCGACATTTCGGATGGAAATTCTGGTCTTTGCCCGCCTTAGGTTGCGGCGGTGACGTTTCCGTAGTTGCGGCAACCCTGCACGTCAATACGCTGCAAGCTGCTCAAATCGGTTCAGTCCGAACTGGAAGCGTTTCCTCGCCCCCAGCGCGGCGTCGCGGCGGGCGGGTCGGGGATCAGCGGTTCCGTGGCAACCGGCGGTTGGTCGGGAGCGGGGGGCGCGACGTCCTCGTCGGCGCCGGCAAACAGCGGCACGCCGCGGCTGCGCAGGACGAGCACAAGAACGGCTCCGGCAATGATGCCGCCGATATGGCAGGCCCAGGAGATCTGGTCCTCGCCGCCGGCGGCAAACATCACCACCTGGAACAGCACCCACAGGATGAGCGGGATGAAGGCCGGAATCCGCAGCGGGATGCGGGCAAAGGCCAGCACCCAGACCTTCACCCTGGGATAAAGGATCAGATAGGCGACGACCACCCCGGCAATGGCGCCGGATGCACCGATCAGCGGCACTTGCGAATCCCAGGCGACGAGGCCCTGGAAGGCGGCGCCGGCAATGGCGCACAACAGATAGAAGATGAGGTAGCGGATGTGGCCGAGCGCATCCTCGACATTGTCGCCGAACACCCACAGGAACAGCATGTTGCCGCCGAGGTGGAAGATGTCTGCATGGAGGAACGAATAGGTGAGGTAGCTCAGGCTTTCGGGGATGACGACAAAACGGGGATCGAGCTCGGCGGTGTCATGGACGACCGACGGGATGAAGCCGAGACCAAGGACGGCGGCATTGGAGAAACTCTCGCCGCCGAGCGCGGTGGCGAGGTAGACCAGGGCGTTGACCACGATCAGCCCGATGGTCACATATTGCAGGCGGATGTGGCGCAGCCTGTTGGTGTCGTAAAGCGGGATGAACATTGCCCCAGGCCCTCTTCCGCTTTCGACGATCAGCGGTTCTTGCCGGGAACCCATAGCACGTCGGCGTTTCCGTTGTCATTGACCGCCCGGGCGGCGACAAACAGGAAATCCGAGACGCGGTTGATGTATTTCAGACCGTCGCGGTTGACGTGCTCGTTCGGGTCCTGGGCAAGGGCCACGATCAGCCTTTCGGCCCGCCGCGCCACGGTGCGGGCAAGGTGAAGTGCCGCCGCTGCCGGCGTGCCGCCATTGAGCACGAAGGATTTGAGCGGCCGAAGCTCCTTGTTGAGAAGGTCGATGTCCTTTTCGACCCGGTCGGTCTGCACGGCGACGATGCGAAGCGGCTCATAGCCGAGCGGCTTGCCGTCGTCGGGCACGGCGAGATCGGCGCCGAGATCGAACAGATCGTTCTGGATGCGGGAAAGCATGTCATCGATGGCGGGATGGGTCGCGGCCGTGTGGACCCGGGCGATGCCGATGCAGGCATTGGCTTCGTCGACCGTGCCGTAGGCGTCTACCCGCAGGTCGGATTTCAGCCGCCTTTCGCCGGTGCCGAGACCCGTGGTGCCATCATCGCCGGTGCGGGTGTAGATCTTGTTGAGCTTGACCATTTCGCCTCCCCGGCTGCCGATATCCTCACTTGCGGGTGAAATACACCGCAAGCAGGATCAGCACCAGCGCCACGGCCTGCAGCATGACGCGTGCCTGCATCAGCTTGTTAGATGTGACGCCGGAACCGCCGCGCATCATGTTGATGAGGCCACGAACAAGCACGACCGCAACGGCGACCATGACCAGAATGGCGAGAATGTTGAAGACGGTTGCCATTGTTGCGTTCCAGTTGTTTGGCGTTCAGGCGCGTTTGGCCATCAGGCGGTAGAGCATCGATGCCGGCAGGATGCGTTTGAGCACCGCACCGATCCTGGCCGGCACTGTTACCACATAGTGCGGGCGCGGGCGCCGCGACAGAAGTGCATGGCGCAGCGCCGCATGAACGACTTCCGGCCCTGGCTTCAAGGCCGATTGGCTGCCGCCGGCCCGCAACCGCTCGAGTTGCGCCGCATAGTCCACGCGGTGCACGGAATTTTCGTGGTCGATGTTGCTGAGAAACCAAATGAGGCCATTGCTGGCGATCTTCGACTTCACCGGCCCCGGCTCGATCAGCGAAACGTGGACGCCGCTGCCGGCCAGTTCCTGGCGCTGGCAGAGCATCAAGGCCTCCAGTGCGTGCTTCGATGCCGAATAGGCGCCGCGAAAGCGCACCGGCACCAGGCCAAGGATCGACGAGCAGTGGACGATGCGGCCCTGACCCTGGCGGCGCATCACCGGCACCAGCCGGCGGGTCAAATCATGCCAGCCGAAGAAATTCGCCTCGAACTGCTGCTTGAGCGCCGCAACGGGCAGATCCTCGACGGCGCCCGGTTGCGCATAGGCGCCGTTGTTGAACAGGGCGTCGAGCCGGCCGCCGGTGCGGTCGAGCACCGCCGCCACCAGCGAGGCGATGGAGTCCGGCTCGCAATAATCGAGATAGAAGGCCTCGATGCCGTCGGCTTCGAGTGCGGCGATGTCCTGCGGCTTGCGCGCCGTTGCGAACACCCGCCAGCCTTCCGCCTTCAACGCGCGGGCGCAGTACGCGCCTATTCCCGAAGACGCACCGGTGATGATAATCGAGCGCACCTTCTGCGCCCGACTGTTCGTGGTTTCGCCAAGGGTTGCCATTTGCCGCAATCCCTTCCCATATTCCCGGCGTGGAGACAATTGGAGGGCGCGGTTCTTGTTGCGGAAGATCGTAGCCCTCAAGCGGGTTCTCTACGACGCGCTTGGCCATTTCAACACCGATGACGGCTGGGCCATGGCCAGCCATCTGGCGATCACCTCGCTGATGGCGCTGTTCCCGTTCCTGATCTTCGCGACGACGCTGGCGAGCTTCCTGGGCGCGCAGGCGTTCTCCGACACGGCCGTGCATCTGGTCTTCGACACCTGGCCCGAACAGATCGCCAAGCCGATCGCGCGCGAAGTGCTCAATGTGCTGACCGTCAGGCGCACCGACCTTTTGACCTATGGTGTGGTGCTTGCGGCCTATTTTGCGTCGAACGGCATCGAGGCGCTGCGCACGTCGCTCAACCGAGCCTATCGCGTTTCGGAAACGCGCGGCATCATCTACCGCCGGGTGCAGAGCATCATCTTCGTTCTCATCGCCACGGCCGGTTTCCTGGCGATCAGCGTGCTCCTGGTGTTCGCGCCGCTGCTGGCGCGGCTCGCCGAAGCCCATATCGACTGGATCAAGCCCTATATGGGCACCATCACGCTGTGGCGTTACGTCATCGCTTCGGCGGTCATCGTCGGCGGATTGTTTGCCGTGCATTTCTGGCTGCCGGCGGGCAAGCGCCGCTTCGTCTCGCTGGTGCCGGGCATCGTCTTCACGCTGGCGGCATGGCTTATCGGTTCGACCATCTTCGCCACCTATCTCGACCACTTCTCGTCCTACGTGACGACCTATGCCGGCCTGGCCTCGATCATGATCGCCGTGGTCTTCCTCTACATGGTGTCGGCGATCTTCATCCTCGGCGGCGAGCTCAATGCCGCGATCAGTCGCTATCTGGAGGCGCGTGCGCGGGTGGGATGACAGGTCGAATTGGGGAACTGGAATGGGAGAATTGAGGAATGGGAGAATTGAAGAATTGAAGAATTGACGTAGCACCCAGCGCCAGATGGCCCCCATCTGCCTCAATGCCTCAATGCCTCAATGCCTCAATGCCTCAATGCCTCAATGCCTCAATGCCTCAATGCCTCAATGCCTCAATGCCTC
>NZ_JAMYOM010000025.1:0-118396 GCF_040319805.1 Mesorhizobium sp. M0848
GGCAGGACAGAGGGGGGCGCCACGCAATGATGCGGGAAACAAGCTTACCCCGCGCGGCAGCGCCCTTGCTCAGCTTCGCCCGGTTGCTGCGCCGCTACGGCTTCGCCATAGCGCCCGAGCAGGTCTCCAGCTTCATGCAGGCCGTGACATTGCTCGGGCCGCGCTCGATGGCAGACATCCGCGAGGCGGCGCTCGCGACGCTGGCGCCGCCGCCCGACCGCCACGACGAATTCGAAGCGCATTTCCAGAGCCACTTTTATGGCAACACATCCGCCGTGGTGGAAGGCGACGCCGACGAGGAAACCCGCATCAAGGATGATGGCGGCGCCGACGACGAACGGATCGAAGCCGAACAAACCCAAGAGGGCGGCGAGCTGTCCTCGGCACTGGAGCAGTTGAGCAGCCGCGACTTCCAGCGTGACGATGACCGCCTTGCCGCTTTCCGCCGCAAACTCGCATCCGCCCTGCCCGCCCGCCGTTCCTTCCGCACCGTACGCACCCACTCGCGCGGAAAGCTCGATCTGCGCCGGTCGCTCAGGGAAATCGTCAGTGCCGATGGCGACGTCCCCTCGCCGCTGCTGCGCCGCCGCCAGACCGTGCCGCGCAAGCTGCTGCTCTTGATCGACGTTTCCGGCTCGATGAAGCTGCACACCGCGGACTATCTCAAGCTGGCACATGCGGCCGTGCAAGGTGCCGACCGCGCCGAAATCTTCACCTTCGGCACGCGGCTGACCCGCGTCACCGGGGCATTGCGCATCCGCGACCGCGGCCAGGCGCTGGCGCGCGCCGCGGCCCAGGTCGACGATTGGGACGGCGGCACCCGCATGGGACCGACGCTGCTCGCCTTCCTATCGGTGCCGCGCTTCTCGTCGTTTGCACGCGGTGCCACGGTCGTGATCCTGTCCGACGCGCTGGAGCGCGGCGATCATGGCGAGTTGGAGACAGCTATGCGACGGCTGAGCGCCCGCGCTTTCCGGCTGTCGCTGGCCACACCGCTAGCCGGCGACCCGCGCTTCCGGCCGGCAACGGCTGCACTTCGTGCCATCCTGCCGGTACTGGACGACCTCGTCGACGGCTCGTCGGTGAAAAGCCTCACCGATTTCATCCTGTCGCTCGCCCGCCCTGCTTCAGCGGCGGCGACAATCTGGAAGAGGGTTTCGTGATGCAGAAAGCCATCGACGCGCATTTCCACATCTGGCGCCAAAAGGACCAGCCCTGGCTGGTCGGGCCGATGGTGCCGCGCATTTTTGGTCCCTACGAGCCGATCCGCCGCGACTATCCGATCGAGGAGTTTCTCGAAGACCAGAAGGGGTCGGGCGTCGAGAAGGCCGTCTATGTCCAGACCAACTGGGCCAAGGAGGATTTCGAGAAGGAAGTCGCCTTCCTGCAGAAGACATCCGACGAAACCGGCTGGCCGCATGCCATCGTCGGCTACACCGACATGACCGTCGACGATATCAGGCCCCAGATCGATCGGCTGATGAAATACAAGCTGCTGCGCGGCGTGCGCATGCAACTGCACTGGCACGAAACGCCGGCCTTCCGTTTCGCCGCCTCGGCCGATCAGGTCATCGACCGCAAGGTGCGAGCGAATGTAGCGCGCCTGAAGGACTATGACCTGTCCTTCGACCTGCAGCTTTTCCCCGCCCAGATGAAGGACGGGCTGACGCTTGTCGGCGAAAACCCGCAGACCAATTTCATCCTCACCCATGCCGGCATGCTGACCGGCATGGAACCGGAAACCACCGAAGCCTGGAAAGAAGGCCTGCGCACGCTGTCGGCGGCGCCCAATCTCTACGCCAAGCTGTCCGGCCTCGGCACCTTCGTCCACCGCAACGACCCGGCGCTGATCGCCTACATCGTCGACAACACGATCGAGATCCTGGGTGCCGACCATTTGATGTTCGGCTCGAACTTCCCGATCGAGAAGCTATGGACCAGCCACGCGGAGCTGATCAAGGCGCACCGCAATGCGGTGGCCAACCATGGCGCGGCGGCAGAGGCGGACATCTTCTGGAACACGGCGGAGAAGGTCTACCGGCCGGTGTGACGCTTCACTTCACCTCGAACTGTGGATCGACCGGGATTTGCATCGCCGTCACCAGATGGTTGGTCTGCCCAGCCAATCCGATGATCGACACCAGCTCGCTATGCTGCGCATCGGTCATGCCCTTGGCTCGCGCTGCCGCCGTATGCGAATGGACGCAGTACGAGCAGCCATTGGCAGTCGACACCGCGATGTAGATCATCTCTTTGGTCAACGGATCGATGGCGCTCTCGGCAACCATCACCACCTTCAACTGTTCCCAGATCCGCTTCAGCGCCGCGGGATCATTGGCCAGCCCGCGCCAGAAATTGTTGACGAAATCGGATTTGCGCGTCGCACGGATGTCGTCGAACACGGCCTTCACCGCCGAGATCTTTTCGACCTCGGCGTCGCTCAGAAGTCTTGTGGTGGCCATGGTATTTCCTTTCCTTTCGATCGATGAACTGGCTCGTTGAATCAAGTTTCGAGCAAAGGCGGCTAACCAGCTTCTTTGACTCAGTTTTTGGCGCAATAGCGTTGAAGATTAGCCGAGGCACCTAAACTTCGTCATCCTAGGGCGAAGCAGGCGCGAAGCGCCGTCGCGGAGACCTGGGATCCATTCCGTGACCTTAGCCGAAGAGTGCAGCGGAGCAGAATTCTGCACCGCAGCAGCGCTACGGAGTCCCGGCATGGATCCCTTGGGCTGCGGAGCAGCTCCAGGGGTCTGCGCCGCGTCGCTACGCTCCTTGCTTCGCCCGTGGATGACGAAGGGATGGACGTGCGCGCCAATTATCGACGTACGCATCGGCCAGAACCCTAATGCACCGCAGCGTACATGATCTTCTCCTCCGTGGCCTCGGCCGGCGAAAACTCCTCGACGATACGGCCCTGACGGCAGACCAGGATGCGGTCGGACAGGTTCATGATCTCCGGCAGGTAGGACGAGATGACGACGACGGCCAGGCCCTCGTCGGCCAGCCGGTTGATGATCTGGTGGATCTCGGCGATCGCGCCGACATCGACGCCGCGTGTCGGCTCGTCGAAGATGACGATGCGCGGTTGCTGCACCAGTCCCTTGCCGATCACCACCTTCTGCTGGTTGCCGCCGGACAGTTCGACCACGCGCGCATTGTCGTTGATCGCCTTGATGTTCAGCGTCTTCGTCCATTCGGCCGACAGCGCGCGCATTTCCTGCGCATTGATCACCCACGCCTTTTCGCGGCCCGCCGCCAGCAGTCCGCCGAACAGGTTTTCGGCAATGCCCATCGTCTCGAAGATGCCTTCGCTCTTGCGGTCCTCGGTGACGTAGACGATGCCGTCCGCCACCGCTTCGCTTGGTACGAGATAGCGCACGGGCTTGTCGTCCAGCTCGATGGCGCCGCCGCGCAGGAAATCGCGCTTGTAGATGCCGGAAACGATCTTGAAGGTTTCGGTGCGGCCGGAGCCGATCAGCCCGAACACGCCAGTGATCTGGCCCTCGAAGATCGAAAAGGACGTGTTGCGCACGACATTGCTCATCGAAATGTCCTGCACCGACAGCACCTTCTTGCCCGCCTTGCGCAGCTTGGCCTCGTCGCGCTGGCGGTAGATCTGTCCCGACAGCGTACGCCCGACCATGGCGGAAACGATCCTGTCGCGGTCGAAGGCGGATGTGTCGTCGGTGATGACCAGCTCTCCGTCGCGCAAAATGGTGATGCGGTCGGCAATATCGAGCGCCTCTTCCAGCGCGTGGCTGATGAAGACGATCGACACGCCGCTCGCCTTCAACCGGCGGATCAGCGCGAAGAAGTGCCGCTTCTCCTCCGGCGTCAGCGTCGCCGTCGGCTCGTCGAAGATGATGATCTCGGCATTGTGGTGCACCGCGCGCGCGATCTCGACCATCTGCCGCTTGGCAGCACCCAGCGTCGCCACCATCGCGTTCGGGTCGACGGGAAAGTTCAGCGATTGCAGGAATTGCTGCGCCGAAATGTAGGTGCCGCGCAGCCGGTTGAGGAACTTTTCGGTGCCGAGATAGAGGTTCTGCGCCACCGTCATCGACGGCACCAGGCTCGTCTCCTGGAACACCATCGCAATGCCGGCTTCAAGCGCTGCGTGCGGCGAGGCGTAGGCGATCTCTTGTCGCTTGTGGAACATCTTGCCTGAAGTGGCGTCGACCACCCCAGCGATGATCTTGGTCAGCGTCGATTTTCCCGCGCCATTTTCGCCGAGCAGCGCATGGATCTCACCCTTGCGCAGGTCGAAGCTGACATTCTTCACCGCGGGCACGCCGCGGTAGTTCTTGGTGACATTCTCCAGACGGACGATCGGTTCCATCAGAAACCTCCCATGGCGACGGAAAGGATGCAGTCGCCGCCTTTGGAGGCGACGAACAGAAGGCCGTCTTTTTCCGCAACGCTGCAGATGCCATGGCGCGTGCCGTTGGCGCGGCTGTGCAGGCTGAACTGCGGCTGCATCTTCTGGTCGAGCCTGACCACCAGCCCGTAGGAGCGGCTCGGCGACCACGGCTTGTGGATGCCCATGGTGCGGATGCCGCCGCATTGCAGCGGCTCGAGGAAGCTGCGGCTGGAGGCCAGCGCCGGCGCGATCCAATAGGCGGGCGGCACCTGGCTCAGCATATCCTGCCGGTAATGCGTCTCCTGCAGCACGAATTCGATCAGCCGGTTGCGCGGCGCAAACAAGGTCAGCCAGGCGCCACCATCGGCGGATGGCGACAGCCGCGCGGGATAGCCGGGCAGATGCGTCATAACCGTCGAGCGGCTGCCTGTCGCGCCATCGAAGCGGACGAGCTGGTGACGCCAGCTTTCGCTGACCAGAACATCCCTGCCGACAGGATGCAGGCCATAGGGAAAGGCAATGTCGCCGGCGAGTTTGCGGAAATCACCGCCTGCGGCGTCTCGCTTCCACAGCGAACCGGACGCGCCCTTCTTCATCAGATCGGCGGCCCATTGCGACGGCCCGTGCTCGGCCGAGCCGTTGGCCAGCCACAGCGTGCCGTCACCGGCATAGGCAAGTGCAGTGATGCAACCGATATCAACCGGCAGCGAAACCTCCTTGCCTGATATCAGCAGCTTGCCGCTCTCCAGCCCGACCGTCAGTTCGCCGGATGGCGACAGCGCCAGCGCGGTGACGGCAGACGGAAAGGTCTCGACCACGGTTGGTGTTGCGCCGGCAGCAGCCGAGTAGATGGCGTTGCCGCTGGAGGCCAGCAGCTTGTCACCGGAGACCAGCAGATTGTCCGGCTCGGTCAGCTCGGCAAAAGCCGGCGCATCATCCAGCCGCGTATTGGGCCTGAAAGCGCCGTCGAGCGGCGGGATGGTGACGGCCTTGCCGCGAAACAGGTCAAGCACCGGATCGAGGATCATGGCTTTGTTCCCCAATAGGAAGCGGGGCTGGTCCAGTTCGGGTCTGCGCCTGAAATCTTGTAGCGGCCGATGCGGTTGTTGAGGATGCCGCCGACGAACAGATATCCCTTGTGCTCGCGCATCGAGGTGACCATCGGGTGCGCGCCGCCGGTGAGATCGCCCATCGCCTCGACGATGCCGCCCTTTTCGTTGAATTTCACCACGCCGCCGGTGTTGATGTTGGGGAACAGCCATTCGTCCTGCGGCAAGCGGCGCGTCATGCGCTTGCGCATGTCGGGATGGCGCAGCGACAGGTCGAAACTCGGCGTGCGCATGCCGAGCCACGCCATCCAGTAATTGCCGTCGGAGGCGCGGTTGATGTTGTCGGGATAGCCCGGCATGTCACGGATGACGCATTCGGCGGTGCCGGCCTTCGGCCCTTCCAGCCAGTAGCGATGCACGCGGCAGGCCCAGCTTTCGGCGAAGAACAGCGACTTGCCGTCATGCGCCATGCACACACCATTGGTGTAGCGGTAGCCGTCGAGCAGCGTCTTCGTCGAACCATCCTTCGGATCGTAGACCAGCAGCCGGCCGGTGGCGCGGTTCTCGATCGAATCCAGCGCCCAGTCATGGGCGTCGTAGCGCTTGGTCGAGTCGGTGAAATAGATGCGGCCATCGGGTGCGATGTCGCAGTCGTTGGGGTCACGCAGCCGCGCATCGTCGACGATCGAGGTCCACGAGCGCGACGTTTCGGCCGACAGGCGTTTGACCTCCCGATCCGGCGAGACTGAGTAGAGCCCCATGGCGCCGACGCAGCTGATCAGATTGCCCGATTTGTCGAAGGCGAGGCCGAGCGGAAAGCCGCCGATATGGGCAAACACCTCCGATTTGACATAGTCCGGCGCGAAGAAGCGGACGATCTCGCCATGGCGCGTGCCGCAATAGAGATTGTCGTCGCGGTCGAGGATGACGTCTTCTGGCCCCTCCAGCTCGCCAAGCCCGATATGGTCGGCTGCCGACAGCCTGTTATCAAGCTCGTAGGGCGTGCCCGAGCCGGGTGCGGCCGACTGCGTTTCGCCCATTCTGAGATAGACAGGCGCGACATAGACCTCGTTGAGCACCTTGTGGCGGTTCTTCAGCCAGCGAATGTCAATGGTCACCGCCACCGCCAGCATGATGCCCAGCACCATCTGGTTGGTGCCGGTGCCGTAGCCCAGCCGGATCAGGCCGTTGGTCATGGTCAGCACGATGATGGCGCCCATCAGGCCCTTGATCACCGAGCCGCGCCCGCCGCCGAGGCTGACGCCGCCGACCACCGCCGCCGTCAGCGCCATGATCTCGAGGTTGAGGCCGGTGCCCGGCCCTGCCCCGCTCAACCGGCAGGCGATCAAAAAACCGCCGATCGAGGCGCAGAAGCCTGAAAAAACGTAGGTCATGAACACCGTGCGGCGCACGCGGATGCCGGCATTGTGCGCCGAGCGCCTGGAACCGCCGACCGCCAGCACATGCCAGCCCGGCCGTGAACGGGTCAGCGCGATATGGGTGACGATGGCCAGGATGATCGCCAGCCACACCGAGACGGACAGCCCCCAGAACGTGCTGTCGCCGATGAAATCGAGCACATCCGATGTCGCGGTCGAAAGCTGCACGTCGGCGGCATAGGTGGTGACCAGGATGTCGAACAGCGCCCGGCCGAAGATGAAGGTGACCAGCGTGGTCAGAAAGGCGCGCAGCCTGAGATAGCCGACAAGGTAGCCGTTGATGGCGCCGAAGATGAGACCGGTGGCCAGCGACGCAGCCAGCGCCAGCCAGATCGACTGTTCGAGGATGAAGAAAACATAGACAGCGGAAAAGCAGGACAGCGCGAAGATCGAGCCGACCGACAGGTCGATGCCGCCACCCAGCATCACCACCGTCATGCCGGTGACGACCATCGAGAACTCGCCAAGCTGGCGGGTCGATTCCTGCAGCGCCGTCAGCTTGAAGAAGCCGGGAATGATCGAACCGAAGGTTGCCAGCGTCGCCACCAGCGCCAGGAACGGAATGGCGTTGTCGGTCCAGCGTTTGGTCAGGATCTCGCCGACGACATGGTCGGGCACGAGATTGTAGCGCCAGGACTGGAGGCGTTCGCGAAAGGACATCGGCAGCTGCTATTCCATGAGAAAGAGGTGGCCGGGCAATCCGGCCACCTCGTTGATCTGTGTTGGCAAGGATCGGCTTATTTCGCAGCCGCTTGCGCCTGCAGCGCCTTCAGGTCCCAGCAGCTGTCGGGCTTCAGGTCGGCCTTGGTCGTCGCCTTCTCCAGCGTGTAGATGTAGGTGTGCGACGTGCCGGCCGGCTGGCCGCTCTGCAGCAGGAACTTGATGATGGCGTTCATGTCGCCCGACTGGCGGGCAAGATCGGTCATCACCACGGCGCCATAGGTGCCGTCCTGCAGCTTGTCGCAATCGGCCGCCTTCTCGCCGCCGCCCGTGGTGACCAGGAACACCTTGCCGTCGAGCTTGGCGTCGCGGATCGCGGCGGAAGCGCCGGTGGCGTCACCATCCCAGAAATCGATGATGGCGCAGATGTCCGGGTTCTGCTGCAGCATCGTCGTCGTCACGTTGCGCGAGGTCGTCGCGTCCCAGTTGGAGTCGGGCTTGGCCACCACCTTGAAGTCGGGGTTCTTGTCCAGCACCTTCATGATGCCGGCATACTGGTAAAGGCTGGAGGAGTTGGCCTGGTCACCCTGCACAAGGCCGATCTTCTTCGAGGAGTTCGGGCCGCAGCCCTTGATCGCCGCTTCGGCCTCGAGCTGGCCAAGCCGGTCCCAGTCACTGCCGATAAAGGCGTCGGCCGGGAAGTTGGCGGGATTGTCGACCAGGATGACGTAGGTGCCTGCGGCCTGCGCCTTCTTCATCAGCTTGGAATAGGAGTTGAGGTCCGGCGCATGGATGATCAGCACGTCCGGCCTGGTGTCCGACGAGATGGCGTCGGTGATCGCCTGCGCGCCGGCATCGACGACCCAGTTCGGATCGCGCGTCTCGAACACGCCGCCCCAGGCCTCGACTTCGGTCTTCAGATAATGCGCCCAGCCCTGCGCCAGGTCGAAGCCCATCGCCAGCGGCACCAGCATGACGCGCTTGCCTTTGAGCGCCTGTGCGTAAGCCGCCGGGCCGGGATCGTCGGCGGCGAAGGTGGGCGCCACGAATGCGGTGACGGCAAGCGCCGTGGCAGCTGCCATGAGTGTTCTGATCAGTTTCATGTCACATCCTCTGGTTTGGTTTTGTTATCAGCGGCCGGCCCCAACCGTCCGCTGCAGTTCAGGTACTAAATGTCACCCTGCTGGGCGGTCTGCTCGTCACGTGGATTGATGATGCCGTCGACGATGATGGCGCCGAGCAGGATCGCTGCCTTGATCAGGTTCTGGTAGAGCAGCGGAATGTCGATGATGGTCATGGCGTTGAGCAGGATGCCGATCAGTGCCGCACCGACCAGCACGTTGCGCACCCCGCCGCGCCCGCCGGACAGGCCGATGCCGCCGATCACCGCCACCAGCACGATATCGTAGAGCAGCGTTGAGTTGACGACCCGGGTGTTGATCGAATGCAGGCTCGCCGCCGTCAGCAGGCCGGCGACCAGTGCGACCAGGGCGGAAAGCACATAGCGCAGCACCAGCATCGGCCGCACTGGAATGCCGATGTTGCGCGCCGCCACCGGATTGTCGCCGGCGAAATAGATGTAGCGTCCCCATTTGGTGTAGCGCAGGAACAGGAAGAACAGGAATGCCAGGCCGGCGAAGACGAACACCTCGATGGGAACATCGAGGAAGCGCAGGCCGCCGAGCAGCTCGACCCAATGGCCCTGCGGCACCGGCACGGCATCCTGCGTGATCAGTTGCGAGCGCACATAGCCGAAGACGAAGGAGCCTGTCGCCAGCGTCACGAAGATCGCCGGCACGTCGGCATAGGCGACGAGAAAGCCATTGAGCAGGCCGATGGCCAGCACACCGGCCAGCACATAGGCGAAGGCCAGCCCGTCCGGCGTCCCCGAATTCAGAAGTTGCAGATACCAGGCGACAGACATCGCCATGATCGCGACGGCGGAGAGGTCGATGCCGCGGCCGATGATGACGACAGCCATGCCAAGGGCCAGAATGCCGAGCACCGACACCGAGCGGACAATGGCGACAAGGTTGTTGGGGTCGATGAAGCCCGGCAGGCCGATGGCCGCTGCAACGAACAGCACCACCGCGATGGCAAAGACAATGCCTTCCTGATTCAGGCTCCTGAAATTCGGCCAGCCGATCGTGTTCATGTCTGCGTTTGCCCCGATGGCAGCGCTGCCATCCCTGGGAAAGAACGCTAATCGGCCCAACGCCGGTTCGTCAAATGAATCCGCGCTCGGAACCCAGGCCGGCAGCGATATTCACCGAGTGGACGCGTCGATTGCCGAAGCTGGCGCAATGCATGGAAAGGCCTGCACTTTTGGCAATTGGTTGCGCCATTGCGGCCGCTCGCGAAAGCGCTGCACTACGGCGAAAGGACGAGACGGAATTTATCTCCGCATCAGGCGGAAAAATCGATCTCAATTTCCCGGCGAGTGGCCGGAAACCTCCGCGCCCGCACTTGGCGGCAGCACGAGAAAACGCAACGCCGCCACCAGCCCGATGGCGCCGATCGCCAGGAAGGCGATTCGAAAATCCAGAAGGTCGAGAGCGGGGCGATCCCTGACGATCTGCGACAAATTGAGGATCGCCGCCGCCACCGCGACGCCGAACAGCATCGCCACCTGCTGCAGCATCGAGGACAGGGTCGCCGCCGAGCTTCGTTGCGCCGCATCGATGTCGGCGAAGGCCAGTGTGTTGAGCGCGGTGAACTGCATCGAGCGCGTCAGGCCGGCAATCAGCATCAGCGCCACCACCAGCGCCTGTGGCGTCTGCGGCGAGACCGCCCCGCAAGCCATGATCGAGACCGAGGCGATGATGCCGTTGACGACCATCACCGAGCGGAAACCGAAACGCCGCAGCGTTGGCGTCGTCACCGTCTTCATGCCAAGATTGCCGAGGAAATAGGCCAGGATCATCAAGCCGGCATCGACGGGCGAGAGGCCAAAGCCGACCTGGAACAGCAGTGGCAGCAGGAACGGCGTGGCGTTGATCGCCACCCGGAAAATGGTGCCGGCGGCCAATGTCGAGATGGCGAAGGTCAGCACCTTGAACGAGGAGAGATCGAGCAGCGGATGCGGCGCCCGCCGGAGATGCCGTACCGCCAGCCAGCCTATGACAATGCCGGCAACGATCAGCAGCGCTGTCGGCAGCACGCCGTCCTCCGGATGGGCAATGCGTTCAAGGCCATAGAGCAGCAGGGCAAGTCCGGCCGATGTCAGGAAAAAACCCGGCCAGTCGAGCGGCTTGGGGTCAGCCTCACGGTCGCCCGGAATGAAGCGGGCGACCAGCGACAGCCCGATCACGCCGAGCGGGATGTTGATGAAGAAATTCCAGTGCCAGGACAGATAGGTGGTGATGAAGCCGCCGAGCACCGGCCCGACCACCGGCGCAAACAGTGCTGGCCAGGTGATCAGCGCCGTGGCGTTGAGCAATTCGGATTTCGACGCATTGCGCAGGACGAGAATCCGCCCGACCGGCGTCATCAGCGCGCTGCCGAGCCCTTGCACGACACGGGCGGCGACGAACTGGGTCAGGGTTTGCGAGAGGCCGCAGGCGAGCGAGGCCAGGGTGAACAGGACGATCGCCAGCAGGAAGATGTTGCGCGCCCCGAACCGGTCGGCGAGCCAGCCCGACAGCGGCACGAACACCGCCATGGTCAGCATGTAGACGGTGATGCCGATGCTCATTGCCACCGGCGACACGCCGAAGGACGCGCCCATCTGCGGCAGCGAGGTCGAGATGATCGTCGAATCCAGCAACTGCATGAAGAAGGCGATGGCGACGATCAGCGCCACGCGCCGCGCATTGGTGGCCGTTTCGGGTAAGATTTCGGTATCGGGAATGGCAGTCATGACGGAACCGGTTTGAACAGCATTTGGCCGGCCGCGTCCAGAGATAGCGCAACAAACTTTCGTGTCGCGAAACTTTCGGGTCGCGCCATGGCCTGCTATGGGATGGACGGGGTGGCCGAGGAAAGTGTCTGCGTAACATGAAGCCCATCTATATCGACTACCTCAATGCCCTCGACATCGATGCCCTTGCCATGACCGATGGTGAAATCATTGCCGCCGTCGAGGCTGGCCTGGTGGCGCAAGGCAACGGCCAGACGGTGATCGAGCCGCGCGTCCATCTCGAACCGGACCCGTCCTTCCACGGTCATTTCAATGTCTTGCGTGGCTACGTCGCGCCGCTCGACACGGCGGGCGTGAAAATCGTCGGCGACTATGTCGACAATTACCTGCATGGGCTGCCTTCCGAATTCGGCATCCTCAATCTGTTCGATCCGCGAACCGGCACGCCGCGCGCCATCCTCGACGCCACCGTCATCACCGACATGCGCACAGGCGCTGTCACCGCCATCGGCGCCAAACATCTGGCGCGCAAGAATTCCAAGGTACTGGCCCATATCGGCGCGCGCGGCACCGCCTACTGGAACGTGCGCCTGCTCGACCATCTCTTCGACTTCGACGAGATCCGCGTCCATTCGCGCCGGCCGGAAAGCCGCGACGGTTTTGCCGCCAAACTCTCCGCCGATCTCGGCAAGACGGTCACTGCGGTGGCCGACTGGAAGAGCTGCATCGAGGGCGCCGACATCGTCGTCGAAGCCTCGCGGCTGCCGGAGCCGCAGCCATTGCTGAAGACCGAATGGATCAAGCCCGGCGCGCTGGTCGTGCCCTATGGCACGATGAGCGCGGTCGAACTGTCGCTGACCGAGATCATGCAGAAAATGGTCGTCGACGATTGGGGCCAGTGCAAGGGCGGCAAGTTCGGCTCGCTGCGCGCCCATGTCGAGACCGGGCGGCTGAGCGAGAAGACGCTGCACGCCGAGCTTGGCCAGATCGCCGCCGGTCTAAAAGTCGGGCGCGAAAGCGACGACGAAACGATCCTATTCTGGCATCGTGGCCTGTCGCTGTCCGACATTGCGCTGGGCAAGGCGATGCTGGCCAAGGCGCAAGTGCAAGGCATTGGCCAGCGGCTGCGCTTCGCATGACCGTGCTCGTCCTCTCCGGAGCCGGCGTCGGCATTGGCGATGTCGCCGCCGTGGCCCGCGATGGTCGCAAGGTGGAGATCGGACCCGATGTCATCGGCAGGCTGCAGAAGGCGCGAAAAGTGCTCGACCAGGCCGCCGCATCCGGCCAGCAGATCTATGGCCTGAACACCGGACTCGGCGCCAATCTCGGCACTGCTGTCGACGGCGACGCCGGCGCCTTCCAGCGCCAATTGCTTGAAGGACGCAGCGGCGCCGTCGGCGAGGTGCTGCCGGTTGAAGCCGTGCGCGCTACTATGCTTGCCCGCGCCGCGATGCTGTCGGTTGGCGGCTCCGGCCTTTCGCCCTCCGTCTTCGTCGCTTTGGTCGACGCGCTCAACGCCGGCGTCCATCCCGTCATGCCGTCACTCGGCTCGATCGGCGCCGGCGATCTGGTGCTGATGACGGCACTCGCCCGCATGCTCACCGGCGAAGGCGAAGCAGACTATCAGGGCCGTCGCATGCCGGCGGCCAAGGCACTGATGATGGCGCGCCTCGCCCCCATCAGCCTGGCGCCCAAGGATGGGCTGTCGCTGATCAATGCCTCGGCGGTGTCCGCCGGCAGCGGCGCGCTTGCGGTGACGGATGCGCTGTCGGCTCTTGCCCAGCAACAGCAGACCGGGGCGCTGACCATGGAAGGTTTTGGTGCCAACCGCACCATCCTCGATCCGCGCTTGCACATGGCGCGCCCGGCGGCCGGCCAGCAGGAAGCAGCCAAGGTGCTGCACGATCTGCTCGTCCGCGACGAGGCGCTGGTGCCGACCACCTTGCAGGACCCGCTGTCGATCCGCTGCATGCCGTCGATCCATGGCGCGCTGATCGAGGCGATCGGTCAGGCGAGACAGGCTGTCGAGATCGAACTCAACGCCGCCGCCGACAATCCGCTGGTGCTGGGCGATGATGAGTTGGTGCTGTCGACCGGCAATTTCCACACCGCCGCACTGGCGCTCGCCTTCGAGACGCTCGGCCTGGCGATCGCCCAATGTGCCGCGGCCAGTGCCGCCCGCTTTATCCAGCTCACTGGCTCGGGCCGCAATGGCCTGCCGAAATATCTGTCGCCGGTCGGCGGCGCCTCGGCCGGCTTCGTGCCGCTGCAGAAGACAGTGACCTCGATCCTGGCCGCCATCCGCCACAAGGCTAATCCGGTGATGCTCGACTTCCTGGCCGTGTCGGAAGGCGTCGAGGATCACGCCACGCAGACGCCTCTGGCGGTTGCGAAATGCGCCGGGATGATCGCGCTATGGCGCCGCCTGATCGCTTTCGAGCTGATGGCGGCCGCACAAGCGGTCGACCTGCGCGACGGTTTCACGCCAGCGCCACGCACCGCCGCAATTCACACGGCGATCCGCGCGCTGGTCCCTGCTCTGAAGGAGGACCGGCCGCTCGGTATCGACGCCGAGGCACTTTACGCTGCGCTCGCCGGCGGAAGCTGGCCGGCCTGACGCGGCTTCGCTCAGAAAACGACGGTCTTGTGGCCGTTGAGCATGACGCGGGCTTCGAGATGCAGCTTGACCGCGCGCGCCAGCACCCGGCTTTCGATGTCGCGCCCGACGGCAACGAAATCCTCGGCGCTCATCGCATGGGTGACGCGTTCGGTCTCCTGATCGATGATCGGGCCCTCGTCGAGGTCGGAGGTGACGTAATGCGCCGTCGCACCGATCAGCTTGACGCCGCGGTCGAAGGCCTGGTGATACGGCTTGGCGCCCTTGAAGCTCGGCAGGAACGAATGGTGGATGTTGATCGCCCGTCCGAACAGCCGGTCCGACAGGCCTTTCGAGAAGACCTGCATGTAGCGCGCCAGGATGACCAGTTCGGCCCCTGTCCGCTGCACCAGGTCCAGCAGCTTCTGTTCCTGTTCGGCCTTGTTTTCCCTGGTGGTCGGCCAATGGTGGTAGGGAACACCCTCCAGCTCGGCGAAGCGGCGGGCATCCTCGTGGTTGGAGACGACGGCGGCAACCTCCGCGTTCAGCCAGCCGACCCTGATCTGGTACAGCAGGTGCAGAAGCGCGTGGTCGAACCTGGAGACCATGACGATGATCTTCGGCCGGCGTCCCTGATCGACCAGCGCGGTCTTCATGCCAAAGCGATCGACGCTTGATTTCAAGGCCCGTTCCAGGCTGTCCTTGGTCGAGCCTGGCGGGCTGATGAAGGCGATGCGCATGAAAAAGCGATTGGTCTGCCGGTCCCAGAACTGGCTGCTTTCGGCGATGTTGGCGCCGTTCGCGGCAAGCTCCGCCGTGACGGCGGCGACGATCCCCGGCCGGTCCTCGCAAGAAAGCGTAAGAATATGAACCGGCGCGACTTCGCCCGTCGCATCATTGCCTTGAGATTTCACGCCCTGTCGACCCTTTTCATGAACAGGCTGAGCTCAGCCGGATCCATATGCACCACATGCTTGTCTTCGGGATAGGCGAGACTGTTGACGTCGGCAACGTACTCCGAGAACGCGGCGATGCGCTCGGCCTGCAAACGATCATATTCGGCGGCGAAATTGCGATAGACCTTGGAATGGCGAGGCATGTGGCCCCGGTTCTGGCCGAGGATGTCGTCGGCGAACAGATATTGCGCATCGCAACCGGTGCCCGCTCCCATCGACAGCATGATCAACGATGTCCGTTCAGAGATCGCCTTGGCCACCTCGACCGGTACGACCTCGATCTCGGCGCCGATGGCGCCGACAGTTTCCAGCTGCTTCACCGCCGCGAAGACCTCCATGGCGGTGTCGGCGGTCTTGCCGACCGCCTTGAAGCCGCCGGTCCAGGTGGCCCGTGACGGGATCAGCCCGACATGGCCGATCACCGGGATATTGTCATCGGCCATCCGCTTGATCGTGGCGTAGCCGGCGCTGCAATAGACCGCGTCGGCGCCGGCCTTGTAGAGCAGGAAAGCCCAGCGCACGAAATCGTCCGCCGTGCCGATCTCGTAGAAATTGTCGCCCGGCATGGTGAACAGGCTGGGTGCGGCGTCCCGGTATTGCGGGTTGAGCACCAGTTCGGGCGGCACCGAGACGATGTCGACCCCCGCGCGCTCGGCGGCCTCGGCCTCGTCCATCGTCAGCACGCGCAGCATGGTCAGCTGTCGCTTGCCCTTCATGGCGCGCAAATCCGCCACCGTTGGTCTTTTTCGGCTCATCAAATGGGTTCCCTCAGTTGCATTCGGCGGCAGGTCAGCCGATCTGGATCATCACTTTGCCAGCCTCGACCTTCACCGGATAGGTGGCGAGATTGACGCATACCGGTGCGCCTCGGGCCACACCCGTCTTGTAGTTGAAGCGGCCATTGTGCTTGGGGCATTCGATGATGTCGTCCATCACCAGCCCATCGGCCAGATGCGCCTTCTCATGCGTGCAGTATCCGTCGGTTGCGAAGTACTCGTCATCGGGACTGCGATAGATGGCGAAGGTACGGCCGCCATGATCGAAGCGGATGACATCCTCTTCCTCGACATCGTCGACGCCACACGCTTCAACCCAGTCGGCCATCTGCTTCTCCCCTATTCCGCCGCCGCCGGAACGGTCAGCGCATGGAACTCGTCCCGGTACGGCCTGGCCGTCGGCGGCAATTCACGCTTGAGGAAATAGTCCTCGTACTGAAGCTGCTTCAGCAGCACCGGCCAGACCTCGCGGTAGGCATGCCACATCGAAGGGTTCGGCGCGGGCAGATCATGCTTGATCAATTCATGCAGCCTCGGCAGCGCGTGATACGGCACCATCGGGAACATGTGATGTTCGACATGGTAGTTCATGTTCCAGTAGATGAAGCGGCTGATCGGGTTCATGTAGACGGTGCGCGTGTTCAGCCGGTGGTCGGTGACATTATCGGCGAGGCCGATATGCTGCAGCAGGCCGGTCAGCACCATGTGCCAGCTGCCGTAGAGGCGCGGCAGGCCGATCAGCACCAGCGGCAGGAACGACCACAGATAGAGCGCCAGCACGATCGCCGCGACATAGATGGCGACATGCCAGCGCGCGGCGGTGACCACCTTGTGAAGCTCCATCTCGGGGATAAAGCTTTTCTCGTCGGGCGAGATGCTGCCGAACGCATTGCGCACCAGCGTCGGCAGCGAATAGCGGAAATCGAGAATGCCGGTGAAGGCGAGTGCGGCGCGCAGCAGGTCCGGCGGACGCATCACCGCGATCTCGGCGTCGCGGCCGACGATGATCGTGTCGGTGTGATGGCGCGCATGGCTCCAGCGCCAGGTCACCGGGTTGCGCATCAGCATAAAGCTGGCGATCTGGTAGACGGCATCGTTCATCCAGCGCGTGCGGAAAGCGGTGCCGTGGCCGCACTCGTGCCAGCGCGAGTCGCTGGACGAGCCGTAGAGCACGCCATAGACGAGCAGGAACGGCACCACCCACCACGTGCCCCAGAACCAGGCGATCCCGGCGGCAGAGCCCAATATGGCAACGATCCAGATGATCGTGTCGCGGATCGCCGGCCCGTCCGAGCGTTGCATCAGCTCTTTCATCGCCTTGCGCGGCACATCGGTGTGATACCACTCGGCCGAGGCCAGCCCGGTCTCGATCGCGGTGCGCGTGCTTTCCCCGACCAGGCTGTAGTCGCGCTTTTTCGCCATCACATCGACCTCCGATTTCCGGCCCGCCAGCCGGAGCATTCGTTTCGCATCATGCCCTGTCCGCCAATCCCGGAAAATTGCCCGACGGCGCAGGATAATCCTGTTGCGGTTGCCTGGCGATCGAAGCGATCCTCTCTTCCGTCGCGGCGATCTCGCCGGCACCGTCGAGCACTCGGAACATCGCGTCGTAGGAACGGCTTTCGCCATGCTCCAGCCAGATCATTTCGCCGCGCTCACGTGCGGCGAGATTGCCGAGCACATGGTGCGTCGAGGGCTCGATGCCCAACGCATACTGCCCCGCCTGGAAATTCTGCCATTGATAGGCGCAAGGCAGCTGGTCCTTGCGCGTGATCACTTCCAGGCCAAGCCCTATGCCGTCATTGACCACCGCCACCGGCACCTCGCCATTGGCGTCCGCCGCCATCTCGTGCTGCCAGACCTGCTCGCTGAAGCCCAGTCGCGGCGCCGGCACGGTGCGGTAACCGACCTTCTGCGCCTCGTAGCGTTCGCCTGCATGGCCAGCCCAGACGACGTCGCGGATCGGCGCCAGATAGCGCGAACCCTCGTCGAGCAAGGGGTGGCTGACATTGACGTGGTAAAAATACATATGCGGCGTGCGATTGAAGCCATGGTTGACGACGCGGTCCGACAGCCGGATCTCGTTGCCGCCGACATCGGCCTCGATACGCCGGATCAGATGCAAATCCTCGCCGAACACCGCCGATTGCTGAACGATGCCTTCGGCCCAAAGCACGCAGCGGTCGCCATCCCAGGCCTCGCCATAACCGGTCAGCCGCGCTGGAATGGTGCCCACGCGGCCATGCAGCGAATGGATCACGGTCTTCTTGCCCGGGTAGTTGTAGCTATCGGCAGGCACCTCTTCGCGGCCCAATATGTGGTCGAGGCCGCAGGTGACAAGCAGGCCTGAAAACGAGCGCGCCCAGGCGAGCCCGCCCTCCCCCTCGTAATCGTGCAGGCCGGGATGACGAAAGCCGCTTGGCGAATGCCAGCCGATCGCCTGTCCCCTATAGTCGCAGTCGGCGATGTCGAGCGCCCGGTCGACCAGCGCGGTGAAGCGCAGGCCTGAGCCGGTGCGGAACTCCAGCATGCGAATGCCGCGTTCCACACCGTCGCCAAGCGTCATCAGCCGCACGCCGGCAAATTGCGACAGCATGCCCGAACGTTCCGACACCTGCCGGCGCGAAAGCGTCTTGCCATAGAGTTCTACCATGTGACGGCCAACTTCTTCACTTCGCTCTCGTCTCTTTCAGCAGGGCCGACATGTCGGCGCCGGTGATAATGCTTTCCACGGTCAGGAGATCGGTATCGGCAACCGTCTGCTCGGCAACGATCTCGCCGCGGCGCATGACGATGATGCGGTCGGCTACCTGGAACACGTGATGGATGTTGTGGGTGATCAAGAGCACCGAATGGCCGGCGTCACGCACCTCCTTGACGAAGCGCAGCACGCCGTGGGTTTCCTCGACGCCGAGATTGTTGGTCGGTTCGTCGAGGATGATGACCTTGGCGGCGAACTGCATAGCGCGAGAAATCGCAATCGACTGCCGCTCGCCGCCCGACAGCGTTAAGACCAGCGCATCGGCGTCGAGTTTCTTCGAGATGCCGACGCGCCTCAACAGCGCCGACGCCGCGTCGCGCAATTTGGCGAAATCGAGCGGCGCGAACACGCCCAGCCATTTCAGCTTGACCGGTTCGCGCCCAAGGAAAAGATTGCGCGCAATGCTGAGATCCGGCGCCAGAGACGTATCCTGGTGGATGGTCTCGATGCCGAGGTCCATCGCATCGCGCGTCGAGCGGATCGAGACCTTTTCGCCGCGCACATAGATGTCGCCCCGATCGGCTGGAAACACGCCCGAGATCGCCTTGATCAGCGTCGATTTGCCGGCGCCATTGTCTCCGAGCAAGGCCACCACCTCGCCTTCGTTGAGGGCAAAGGACGCATTCTTCAGCGCCCGAACGCTGCCGAAGGATTTTTGCAGATTCTGCAGCCGAAGCACTTCCATCGTCAGCCCCTTGCGGCGTTCTTCTGCAGCAAAGCGTGCAGGATGAGCATGGCGAGGATGATGAGGCCCACGAAGATGTTGTAGGCGAGGCCCGGCACGCCGATCAGCACGATGCCGTTGCGGATCGCGCGCAGCATCAGCGCACCGACGATGGTGCCGAGGATCGTGCCGCGTCCGCCGGTCAGCGCCGTGCCGCCGACCACCACCATGGCGATCACTTCGAGCTCGTAGCCGGTGCCGGCCACCGGTGAGGCGGCCGAGATGCGGAAGGCGCTGATCATGCCGGCCAGTCCCGCAAGGACCGAAGTCAGGATGAACAGCCACACCTTGACGGCGTCCGCCGGCACGCCGCGCGCCACCGCCGCGTTCCGGTTGGAGCCGATGGCGCTGATCCAGTTGCCGAGCTTGGCATAGCGCAGCACGTAGATCGCCAGCAGCGAGAGACCGATGAACCACCACAGCGAGGTGTAGAACCGGAACGACCCGACATTGAAGCTGCCGGCCAGCAGCGTGACGAAAAAGCCTGGCTGGTCCCAGGATTTCAGCGGAAAGCCCTGCGTGATGTAGAGCGCCGCCCCGCGCACCACGAGCAGCATGGACAGCGTGACCAGGAAGGACGAAATGCCGATCTTGGTGACGATCAACCCGTTGATCGCGCCGATGGCGACGCACAGCAGAAGCCCGGCCAGAAGCGCGATGCCGATATCGACGCCTCCGTTCTGCACCAGAAGCATGACGACGACCGGCGCCAGCCCGAACACGGCACCAACCGACAGGTCGAATTCGCCCGCCGTCAGAAGCAGCGTCATGCCGAGCGCGATGATGCCGAGCTCAGGCAGGAACGCCATCATGTTGGAGATGTTGAGCGGCGACAGGAAATTGGCATCGGCGATGGCGAACACCGCGAGCAGGACAATGAGGATGATGAGCGAGGAGAATTGCGGCGAGCGCATAAGGCTCGATCTGCGTTTCCCGACAGGCATTTCGTCTTCTGCGGCGATCATCATGACTGCTTGAACCATGCTTTGAAATGGTGCCCGCGGCCTGCGCCGCGGGCACCGGTTTTCACTTCGTGTCGTAGAGTTTCAGGATCGGTTCGACGCTCGAGGCGTCGTAGAGGCTGAAAGTATGGATGTCGTAGCCGATCGGTTCGCCCGACGCGGCGAGCCCGAGCAGCGCCACCGGCATGAAGCCCTGCGCAGACGGAAACTGCCAGGCGGCCGCGTTGACGAAGCCGGATTTGACGGCCTCGGCGGTTTCCTTCGAATTGCCCCAGCCGACGACCGGGATCTTGCCGGCCGGCACACCTGCGCCGTCGAACACCCGTTTGACGCTGGCCGCCACGGAATCGCCGAGCGCGATGATCGCCGGCGGATTGTTGGCCACCATATAGTCGGTCATCTTGGCAATGATGCCGGCCGGGTCGGTGCCGCAATCGACCACATCATATTTGATCCCCAACGGATCGAAGACGCTGGCGATGCCTTCGGTCTCCAGCTGCTGATAGCTGGCGCCGGGCACTTCCACCGGCAGGAACACCTTGTCGCCCTGCTTCACCATCTTGCGGTCGACGAGATACTTGGCCCAGATGACGCCCGCCTCCTTGAGATCGGCGCCGACATAGGCCTGCCGTCCGGTCGCCGGATCGTCTGTGTTGAAGAACACGATCGGGATCCCGGCCGCCTTGGCAGCCTTCACTTCCTCGGTCCACAAGCCCGGCTGGGCCGAGGTGGTGGCGATGCCGTCGGGCTTGGCCGCAAGCGCGGAATTGAAGGCCTCCTTCTGCGCCGCCATGTCGCCGCCGCTGAAGGAGATCTTGCAGGTCACCTTGAGCTGGTCGCAGGCTTTGGTCGCGCCGGCATTCCAGTCGAGCCAGAACGCATCCGAGGGACCGCCATGCGACAGCAGGTAAAACGTCTTCTGGCCATCCTGCGCCATTGCCGGCGAGCCTAGCGCGACGCTGGCGAGCAGCGTTGCGGCAGCCGCCAGTTTCAATGCGAACTTCAACATTCTTTCCTCCCTTGCTTTTGGGCCGCGCCGCCGCGAACCGACAGCGCGCAGTGACCGTCACAGACCGTTGGCGCGGAACTTCCCATCGAGGAATTTCTTGGCGCGCGGCACGTCGTCTTCCGAGAGATGCTCGATAATCACAGGAATGTTCGGATGCTTTTCCGCCAGCCGCTGGAGGTAGAGATCATAGTTCAGCGAACCGAGGCCCGGTGCCGGCAGCTCGATCTCGCCGACGCCACGGAAGGTGTGGCTCTCCAGCGCGTCCTCGTCGCCGATATCGGCGTGCTTCTCGGACTTGTCGCCGCCCGAACGCTTGACGTCCTTGGCGTGAGCTATTCTGATCTTGTCGGTCAGCGTGTCGAACACCTGGTTCAGGATCTGGTCCATCCTGTCGATGTTATGCGTCTCGAAATAATTGGTCGGGTCCATCAGCAGACCAAGGCCGGGATGGTCGACCTGCGCGAACATCTTCACCGTCTCCTCGACCGAGCCGACGACGTTGTTGACGTAGGTTTCGAGCAGGAAGACCGCGCCGTGGTCATAGGCCGTCTGGGCGAGCTCGGCGACCACCTTGCGGCACTCCTCGAACCCTTCCTCGGTCTTGTTCTTGGGGTGATGCACCCAGTCGGATTCGGTGTTGTAGGTGCCGGTTTCCGAGATCACATACGGGCTGCCGAAATGGCGGGCGTTGCGGATGATCTCCTTGAGATAGCCAACACGCTTGTCGCGCTCGGCCTTGTCGGGATGGATGATGTTTGTGTAGCCGGAAATGCAGCACACCGGCAGGTGATGATCGCGGAAGACGTCGCGCACCTTCTTGGCCTTGTCCTTGGTGATCTGCCCCGCCGACAGGTCGACGTCCTTGAAATGCAGGTCGAGCTGCACCGTGTTGAAATCGAGCCCGCGGATCTTCTTCGCCGTCTCTTCGAGGCCGTACGGGAAATAGCCCGTGAAAATACCTGCCTGCATCATGGTGTGAATTCCTCCCTGTAAGCGATTCAGTTGTCTGGTGTTTCAGTTGCGGTGATCAGATAGCGATTTCGGAAAGCTTGATCGTGCGGCCCTCGTCGATCGAGCGATAGCCCGCCTCGACCAGCGCCATGGTCTTGACGTTGTCGGCCACCGACAGCGCCGGCGGCGTGCCGGTCTTCACCGCATGCTGGAGCTGCTCCATCACGCCGATAAAGGCATGCGGGAACCACATCGTGTCCCAACTCGGGCTGACCCATTCGCCGCCGGTCGTCTCGGTCGAGGCATAGGTCAGCGTCGAGGCCGCGCCCGTCGGCCAGCCGATGGTGCCCTTCGCGACGCCCTTGGTGCCGTCGACGCGCCAGTTGATGTGCTGGTCGTCCTTGTAGCCATCCTGGCGCGGACCGGACCAGACATCCTCCAGCGACACGGCGAGCACGCCGGACGGGAAGCGCAGCGTCGACACGGTGATGCCGTCGGAATGGTCGAATGTCGTGCGCGGATCCTTCCGCGTCAGCGTGGTGATCTCTGAGGGGTCACCGAACAGGAAGCGCAGCACATCGAGATGATGCACGCTCATATTGGCCAGCGTCAGCCGGTCGTAATCCTCGAGGAAGCTTTGCCAGTGGGGGATGGCGTGCATGTCGATCTGGGCGAAGATGATCTCGCCCAGCGCGCCGCTGTCGATGATCTGCTTCAAGACGCGCATCGACTGGTCGTAGCGCATGTTCTGATTGACCGAGAGGATCTTGCCGGCCTTGGCCGCCTCGTCACGCAGCTTGACCGCTTCGTCGACCGACAAGGCCAACGGCTTCTGCGCCAGGATCGCCTTGATGTGCTTCTGCTTCAGCGCGTGACGGATCAGCGCCGGCTGCAGGTCGGGCGGGAAGGCAAGATCGATGATCTCGACATTCTCGTCCTCGATCAGTTTTTCGGGCGTGTCGTGGACCGTGGGGATGCTCCAGCGCGTCGCCACCTTCTCGGCGCTGGCCCTGGTGCGCGAGGCGATCGCCACCACCGGGAATCCAGCTTCCTTGTAGGCGGCGAGATGGCACTCGGCCATGATCATGCCGGCGCCGACGCAGCCGATCCTGTATTCCTTCGTGCGGACCTTCACGTCCGGCTCGAAGTCTTTGCTTGCCATCTCTTCCTCCCGAAACTCTTTCCTTGCGGCGGCCGTCATCGTGCCAACGCTCCGCCGCTCTGTTCGAAATAATGCACTCTGGCCGGCTCGCAGGATATCGCCACCATGGCATCCGGCCGGACGTCGGGCTGGCCGCGCAGCAATGCCTTCAGCCGCGCCTGCCCGGCAGCGAGCGTCACCACGGTATAGCCGCCAAGCGGCTCGACCTCGAACACTCGCGCCGGGCGGCCCGGGCCCCCATCCGCCCACGGTCTGACCTTGATGTCTTCCGGCCTCAGGCCGATCTCCACGGCGTCGGCGGGCGCTGTCTTGTCTTCGATGCGGATCGTCCCTTCAGCCGCTTCGACACCGCCCTCGCTGCGCGCCGATCTGAGAATGTTCATCATCGGCGAGCCAAGCAGCCTTGCCACATACGTGCTGGCCGGGCGGTCGTAGATCTCTGCCGGCGTGCCGATCTGCCTGATCTTGCCGTCCTCCAGGATGGCGATGCGGTCGGCGACCGACATCGCCTCTTCCTGGTCATGCGTGACATAGATCAGCGTCTTGCCGAGTTCGCGCTGGATGCGCTTCAGCTCGACGCGCGTTTCCTCGCGCAGCCTGGCGTCTAGCGCCGAGATCGGATCATCCATCAGATAGGCATTGGGATCGCGCACCAGAGCCCGCGCGATCGCCACGCGCTGCCGCTCCCCGCCCGAAAGCTGTCCCGGCGGCTTGTGCAGGATATGGCCGATATGCAGCTTCGCCGCGACGTCCGTGACCCGCCACTTGATCTCGGCCTCGGCGACCCGGCGTTCGACCAGGGGAAAGCGGACATTTTCGAGCGCGCTCATATGCGGAAACAACGCCAGGTTCTGGAACACCATCGCCACGTTGCGCTCGGCCGGCGACATCGCGTTGACCGGCCTGCCTCCGATCAGGACTTCACCGGTGTCAGGTGTCTCCAGCCCGAGCACCAGGCGCAGAATGGTCGACTTGCCTGACAGCGGCGGTCCGAAGAAGCAGAAGAACTCATTGTCGTTGACGGTGAACGAGGCGTCGTCGACGGCGAGTATATTGCCGTAGCGTTTGGTCACATTGCGAAAGACGATATCGGCCATCTCAACCTGCCTTTATCGCAAGGCCGGTAGCGGCGTCGAAGACGCGCACCGACGACGTAGTGGGGGCAATGACAGCGGTGTCGCCGATAGCCAGTCCGACATCATTGTCGAACACCGTTTTCACAGCCGCCTCGCCCTGGCCGAGATGAACGATGGTGCGCGCACCGATCCGTTCGACGAAGGTCACCGGCATTGCGAGGCCCTGCCCATTCTGCACCAACGTCGCCTGTTCAGGACGGAATCCGTAAAGCACCTCGCCGCGCGCACCACGCATGGCCGCCGCGAGTTCGACCGGCAGCGGCGGCGTGACGCCCAGCGGTCCGAGATCGACGACCAGTCCGCGGTCGCTTTCCACCGGCCTGCCCTTGAGCAGATTCATGCCCGGCGCACCGATAAAGCGGGCGACGAAGACATTGGCGGGATCGTTGTAGACCTCGAGTGGCGTGCCGACCTGCTGCAACACGCCATGATCCATGACCGCGATCCGGTCGGCCATGGTCATCGCCTCGAGCTGGTCGTGGGTGACATAGACCATGGTCTGGCGGAACTGCCGCTGCAGCTGCTTCAGTTCGGTGCGCATGACGGCCCGGAAAGCCGCGTCGACATTGGACAGCGGCTCGTCGAGCAGGAAGATCGCCGGCTCCATGATCGCCGAGCGGCCGATCGCCACCCGCTGCAATATGTTGACTGACAGCCTGTCGGCCTTGCGGTCGAGCAGCGGCGTCAGTTGCAGCATCTCGGCGATGGCGCCGACACGGCGATCGATCTCGGCTTTGGCAGCCCCTCGCATTTTTGGTCCATAGGCAAGGTTCTGGCGCACCGTCATATGCGTGAAGATGGCGTAGTTCTGGAAGACGAAGCCGACGCCGCGCCGGCCCATCGGTACGCCGGCCATGTCGCGCTCGCCGAACAGGATCTTGCCGCCGGTCGGCTCTTCCATGCCGGCGATCATGTTCATCGTCGTCGACTTGCCGCAGCCCGACGGGCCGAGCAGCGCCATGAACTCGCCATCGGCAATTGCCAAATCCATGGTTTTCAGCGCGGTGAAGTCGCCGAATTTCTTGATCAGGTTTTGCAGGTGAATTGCGCTCATGCCGCCACCTCGCGTGCCCGCGCCATGCGCTTCATCGCGAACACCGCGACGATCGACAGCACGACCAAAATGGCCAGCGCGATCGCCGCCACATAGCCCCAGATCAGGTCCTGCGTGGTGAGCTTGTAGATGTAGACCGAGATGGTTTCGGTGGCGACGCCTGGACCGCCGCCGGTCATGATGTAGAGCGTGTCGAAGATCTTGAAGTTCTCTATCACCCGGATCGCCAGCGCGATGATGATGATCGTCTTCATCTTCGGCAGCACGATGGTGACGAAGCGCTGCCAGGGATTGGCGCCGAGCAGCGTCGCCGCCTTGATCTGGTCCTCCGGCACGCCGACCAGGCCGGCGAGCAGGATGAGGAACATCAGCGGCGTCCATTGCCAGATATCGGCGACCATCACCGCGATCAGCGCCAGCGTCGGATCCGACAGCCAGGCGATGGTGACGGGAGAACCGGTCAGCGACGACAAGATGTCGTTCACCGGGCCGCCTGACTGGAACAGCATGAAGAACATGTAGCCGGCCACCGCCGGCACCACCATCATCGGCATCAGCAGGATCGAGTAGAAGACGCGCTTGCCCGGGAAATCGTCGGCAAACAGCGTCGCCAGTGCCAGGCCAAGCAGGAATTCCGCCGGCACGCAGACGATCATGACGATGGCCGTACGCTTCAGCGCGCTCCAGAAGCGCGCGTCGGCGGCGAGATCGGTGTAGTTGGCAAAGCTGTTCCACATCGACCAGGCGCTCCACCAGCCGGTGCCCGACAGAGGCGACCAGTCGGTGACGCTGATGTAGAGCTGCATCAACAGCGGGAAGGCCGAGATGAACAGCACGAGGATCTGAGCGGGCAATGTCAGCCGGAAACCCAGCCTTGCGCCCTCGTCACGCGAACCCGGCCTTGTTCCGACGGCTTTCATCTCATCCTTGGAAGTCATGACAGTCACCGCGCTCATTGCTTGAGCGCCCCGAACGTCAACCCGCGCACCAGATGGCGTTGGATGGCGATGCCCATGATGACCGGCGGCACGGCCGCGATCAGCCCAAGCGCCGCCTTGGCGCCATAGAGCTGCCCAGTCATCGAGGAGGACAGAGAGGCCATGTAGACCGGGATGGTCACCCATTCGCGCGTCGTCAGAAGCAGCGCGATCAAATAGTCCGACCAGTTGAGGATGAAGACGAAGAGCGCGGCACTGGCGAGCGGCGCGCGCATCATCGGCAGCGTGATGCGCGTGAAGACGCGCAGCCGCGAACAGCCTTCGACAAGCGCCGCCTCCTCGATCTCGCGCGGCATGTCGTCGAAGAAGGTCTTCATCAGCCAGAAGGCGAACGGCAAGGTGACGATGCCGTAGATCAGCGCCAGGCCCCACCAGCTATCGGTGAAGTTGAGGAAAGCCCACATGATCATCACCGGGATCATGACCGCCATCGGCGGAAAGATCCGGAGCTGGATCAGCGCCAGCGGCAGGTTCTGGCCGGAGCCGAAACGCGACAGCCCATAAGCCGCGGCAGTGCCCGCCGACATGGCGATCACCGTGCCGAAAACCGCCGACAGCAGCGATGCGAGGATCGGCTTCAGCGCGTTACGGTCGAGCGCGACGATCAGATTGTTGGTCGACTCGCCGAAGACGAAACGGAAATTGCTGAGCGTCGGGTTCTTCGGCCACCATGTCAGGTCGGCGCCGGTCGCCGACCATTCGGCGATCGGCTTGAAAGCCATCGACACCATCCACAGGATCGGCACCAGCGTCACCGCCATAGCGGCGAAGATCGCGGCATAGCGGAATATCAGGAAAGGAACGGAACGCTTCATCTGGCGGCTTTGCTGGTGGCGTTGTGGGCGGAGGGGAGAAGCAAGCTCCTCCCCTCCTTCGGTGCGATCTCGGGAGGAGGATCAGACGATTGGATCGAGAACTGTCGGCCAGGCCTCCTTGTTGGTCTTGATGGCTTCGAGCAGTTTGTCCTCGCCGGTGCGCCGGGCGATCTTTTTCCACTCTGCCTCGGTATCGGCCATCGCCTGCTCCGATGTCTTGGCCTTGGTCAGCGCCGCCATCAGGTTCTCGTCGAGCGCATTGTGGAAGGCTGTCGCGCCGGGATAATTGATGGTTGGCACGGTGCGGGCGACCGTCTCGCGCACGACGTCCATGTGGTAGGCATGATAGGTCTGGCGCACCAGCGGATCGGAGAAGTCCGAAAGCCGGAACGGGTCCAGGTAACCGCCGGGGTTGGCGCTCATCCATGCGTAGATACGGGCCGAGCCCAGCCATTGCAGCAGGAGATAGGCGACCTCCTGGTTTTTCGACTGCGACGAGACCATGCCGGTCAGCGAGAACCACAGCACGGAACGGCTGATCAGCTTGCCGCCGATCTCGCGGCCGGGCGGCAGCATCGAGCCGATCTTGCCGGTGACGGCTGAATCCTTGTTGCCGGCATTGTCGAGGAATTTCGGCAAGTTGGAGAAGGCGCAGGTCATCGCCGCACCACCCTTGGCGAAGTTGCCGTATTGCTCCGGCCAACCCCAGGAGATCGCATCCGGCGAATGATGCGCGAGCGAAGCGACATATTCGTTGGTGGCGGCAATACCTTGCTCGGAATTGATCATCGGCTTGCCGTCATCGCCAAACAGGAACTGGTTGGGCGAAGCCATCGAAACATAGCGCTGGTACCAGTTGGTATAGCCCCAGCCCTGGTTGCGCAGGTCGGTCGAGCCGAACAGGCCCTTGTCCGGTCGCTGGAAGAAGGCGGCTATGTCGCCATGCTGCTTCCAGGTCTTCGGCGGCGCCAGATCGTAGCCGTATTTGTCCTTGAAGGCCTTCTTCTCGGCTTCGTCGCCGAACAGGTCGGTGCGGTAGACCCAGGTCTGGAAGTCGCCGTCCAGCGACACGCCATAGTTCGAGCCGCGGTATTTGTTGAGCAGCGACACGCCCTTGGCGCCGTTGACATAGCCGCTGACCGGATCGTCCCATTCAGGCTTATGCTGCGCGACAAAGTCGTCGAGCTTGGCGATGCCGCCGGTTTCGGCGAGGTCGCCAAGACGGTTCCATTCTGTCGAGTAGATGTCGTAGGCCCCACCCTTGGTGGAGATGTCCTGCATCGTCTTGGTGAATTCCTGGCCGTTCGGCAAACCGACGATTTCGATCGCGATGCCGGTTTCCTTTTCCCACAGCTCCTTGATCGACGGCGCACCGGCCGGGAACGGCTGCGTGAGCTGGCCGATCGAGCCGTCGGACAGGCCGAGCACGATCTTGGCCGGCGCCTTGCCGGCGCCCTTCAGCGCCTTGGCTGCCTCGATGGCACGGCCTTCCGGCGTGTCGGCGCCATACTGGTAGCGCTCGGCCCCTTCGAAGCCCGTCGGGCCGCCGATCATGCCGGGCGCCAGCGCGTCGGCCGCATAGGCGCGACCGGGACGAATGAATTGGGGTGCGATACCAGCGGCGGTCATGATCACAGCCGCCTTTCCTCCGGATGCCAGCAGCCGGCGCCGCGAGATGCGGATCAAGTCAGACATTGAAACTCCTCCCTCAGGGCCACGTTTCCTCCACGACCCTTATGAGGGATATTGACGGCAGCATGGCAAGGCTGTCAACATCATAAATAATCAAAACACCTCATAATATTGCAACAGGGCAAGGAAATGCACAAAAACGGGACCCATACGTCACGCAGGATGCCTCATTTTGAGGGCGCCCGGCCCTTCCCTGCCCCGCGCAGCCCTGCCGGACCATTTGATTTAGCGCGGCGGCTTGCACATCGGCCAAGGGCGGATACATCATTTCCCATCAGAATCGCGGATGGCGGGGAAGCCGTCACCAGCCGATCCGACGCATGCAGGAGAGGAAAGACGGTGCGTTCCACCCTGACTGACATAGCCCGGGAAGCCGGCGTCTCGGCCGCCACCGTCGACCGAGTGCTCAACAACCGACCCGGCGTGCGGGCGCGCACGCGGGAAATCGTGCTCGAAATGGCGCAGCGCCTCGGCTACATCGCCGAAGGTCCGAACGGCGCGCCGCCACGACCCTCGCCCGGCGAGGTCATCCGGCTCGACTTCGCCCTGCCGGCCGGCACCAATTCCTTCATCAAGATGCTGCACCGCCAGATCGAGGCACAGGCTCTGGCGCGGCCCGACCTCGATGTTCGTATCGCCACCATAGAGGGCTTCAATCCTGACCGGCTCGCTCGCCTGTTGCAGGATCTACGCGGACAGACGCAAGGCGTCGGCGTCATCGCGCTCGACCATCCGACGGTGCGCGAAGCAATCCGCTCCCTGTCGGCCAACGACATTAAGGTGGTGACCATCGCCTCCGACATCCTGCATGTGCCCAGGGTCGCCTATATCGGCATCGACAACCGCGCCGCCGGGCGGCTGGCCGGCTATCTGCTCAACCGCTTCATGGGATCGGGGCGTCCGGGCAAGGTGGCGCTGTTCGCCGGCTCGCTGTCTTATCGCGGCCACGAGGAACGCGAGATGGGGTTCCGCCACGTATTGACCGAGGAATCACCCAATCTGCAGATCGTCGAGATGCGCGAAATGCTCGACGACCGCGAAAAGGCCTATTCGGAAGCATCCGCCCTTCTGGAGCGGCACCCCGACCTTGCCGCGATCTACAATGTCGGCGCCGGCAACACCGGCATCGCCCGCGCGCTCAAGGAGCGCGGCCGCGCCCAATCCATGGTCTTCCTCGGCCACGAAGTGACGGACGGCACCAAGGACCTTCTGCTCGACGGCACGCTCGACGCGGTCATCGACCAGAACCCGCGCGTCGAGGCCCGCGAAGCGCTCAACACCCTGATCCATGCGGTCCGGGGGCTGCCCTACGAATTGCACCAGCCAAGGCTGCAGGTGATCTTCAAGGAGAACATTCCGGAGATTTGACCTGTACGAGGCGGCGCCGCAAAGCGCCGCCCGCTCGATCTTTCCGGGCCTATTGGACGGCAGCGACTTCAGCCGCGGCGCCATCGACAAAGCTCTTGTCGACCCATTTGCCATAGTCGATCGAGCCCTTCAGGAGCCCGGCGCTGGCCATGAATTTCTCCTCGCCCTGCAAGGCGGCGATCGCGTCGTCCGTGAGTTTCGGATCCTGATGGAACACCCCGTCGGCATAGGTCTTGCGGACGGATTTTTCCGACGACTTGGTCGCCTCGACAAAGGTCTTGATCGTCTGGTCCGGATGGGCGTCGGCCCAGCGCGAAATCTCGATATCGACCTTCAGCAGCCGCTTGACCAGATCGGGATATTTCGCCGCGAAGGCGCCGTTGACCGAGATGACGTTGGGCACGTTCCATTCCGGATGGGTGCTGGTGTCGAACAGGACGCGCGCCTCGCCGGTGTCGACCAGCTTGGCCGCCGTCGAATCGGTCTCGACAATGGCGTCGATATCGCCGCGCAGCAGCGCCGGGCCGGATGCCTCGAAAGGCAGGTTCAGACCTTCGACATCATTGGTGGTCAGGCCGACGCTGTTCAGCGCCTTGCTGAAATTCGAATGCCGCACCGTGCCGGTCAAATAGGCGACCTTCTTACCCTTGAGATCCTGCAGCGTCTTCAGCGGCGAGTCGGTCTTGACGACGATGTAGGAACCGCCGGCCTTCACATAGCTCGACAGGCCGATCAGCCTGACGTCGGCGCCGGACGCAGCAACGCGCAGCGCTGGATTGTTGCCGGTATAGGTGAATTCGATCGCGCCGGTGGCCAACGCTGTCGTCGCCTCCGAACCGCCATTGAAAGTCACCAGTTCGACCTTGATGCCGTCCTTGGCGAACTCCTTCTCCCACCAGCCGTCCTTGTGGGCGAGGATGAATTTGAGATGCCCCGGCGCGGTACTGCCGATGCGGATGATTTCTGGCTTGTCCTGGGCGAAGGCAGGCATGCCGCCAAGGCCGATGACGACGGCAATGGCGCCCTTCAGGAGCAGTCGGCGAAGTGCATCGAATGGAATGCTGGGCATGGGAAAAATCCTTCCTGATTGGAATGAATGGACGGCTCAGATGAGCGAGGTCTCGGACTGGCCTTTCCAGGCTGTCGCCCAGCGCTCGAACCAGACGAGCAGGTAATTGACAGTCAGGCCGATGACGGTCAGCGTCAGGATGCCGGCATACATGTCGGCCGTTTCCATCATCAGTTGCGAGTTCTGGATGAGAAAACCGAGGCCGGATTTGGCCGCCAGCATCTCGGCGCCAATGACCGCGAACAGCGAGGATTTCACCGCCAGCCGCGCGCCGGCGACGATCGAGGGAATGCTGGCCGGCAGGATGACTTTCCGGAACAGATCGAAGTCGGACGTGCCCATCGAGCGCGCCGCCTTGATCAGCAGCGGATCCACCGACTTGACGCCGCTGATCGTGTTGACGAGGAGAAAGAAAACCGAGGAGTAGAAGGTGATCGCCACCTTCGATTCCTCACCAATGCCGAGCAAAAGGATGAACACCGGCAGCAGTGCGAATTGCGATGTGTTGCGCAGCGTCTGCACCAGAAGGTCGGAAACCTTCTCGAACAGCGAATAGCGCCCCATCAACAGACCGAGCGGGATGGCCACCACCACGCCGAGTGCGAAGCCGATCGCAGCGCGCTGCAGGCTGATGCCGATATGCTCGATCAGCACGCCCGAGGCGAGCAGCGCCCACCAGGCGACCAGCACCTCGCTCAGCGGCGGAAAGAAGATCCGGTTCAGCCAGCCGAGCCGCGGCGCGATCTCCCACAGCAGGAAGAACAGGCCGAGCAGCGGCAAGCCATAGAGGAACGTGCCGTGGCTCGCTTTCTTGCTCCGGTTCTTGGCGCTGGCCTTGATCGCGGGGATCCTGGCGGCGGCGACAGTTTCGCCAGCGCCGGCAAACAGGTGGAGCGCTCCAGCGGAGCCAAACTTCTCGGTCAGATAGGCCATGGGTCCAGTTCCTCAGTGACTGAAGGCTGGCGACAGGGTCCAGTCCTTCTGCGCCTTGTTGACCTCGTCGCGCAGCACGTCCCAGACGCGGGCGCGATAGGCGTTGAATTCGGCGCTGGCGCGGATGTCGCCGTCGCGCGGCCGTGGCAGGTCGATATCGATGATCTCCTTCACCGCGCCCGGCCGCGCCGTCATCACCACCACGCGATCGGCGAGGAAGATCGCCTCGTCGATCGAGTGGGTGACGAAAATGACAGTCGTGTTGATCTTGCCCCAGATCCGCAGCAGCTCGCCTTGCAGCAGTTCACGCGTCTGCTGGTCGAGCGCCGCGAACGGCTCATCCATCAGCAGCACTTCCGGGTTGCTGGCCAGCGCACGCGCGATTGCCACACGCTGCTGCATGCCGCCGGACAGCTGGTTGGGAAAACGGTCCTCGAAACCAGCAAGGCCGAACAGTGCCAACAGATGGCGGGCCGTCGCCGTGCGCTCGCCCTTGGCCACGCCGCGCACCTCCAGCGCATATTCGATGTTGGCGAGCGCCGTACGCCAGGGAAACAGCGCATATTGCTGG
This sequence comes from Mesorhizobium sp. M0848, assembly GCF_040319805.1. Lineage (NCBI taxonomy): Bacteria > Pseudomonadati > Pseudomonadota > Alphaproteobacteria > Hyphomicrobiales > Phyllobacteriaceae > Mesorhizobium > Mesorhizobium sp. M0848. The sequence goes on from NZ_JAMYOM010000025.1 coordinate 32,901, forward strand.
AAGACATAGCCGGTCTTGGGATCTGGCCTGGTGATGCGCCTGCCGTCGAGCTGGACGTCGCCACCGGTCGCCTGCGTCAGCCCGCCGATAATGTCGAGCAGCACCGACTTGCCCGAGCCGCTCGGGCCAACCAGCGTGATGAATTCGCCTTTGCGGATCGAGAGATCAACGCCGTCGAGCACGGTGACGCGGTCGGTCGCCTCGCCATCCACGGTGACGAACTGCCCCGGCTTGAGCTGGAACGTCTTGCTGATGTCGCTGACGACGATCCGGTCCATGTTCGGGCGGTCCATATCTGTCTCCGATCGGTTCACTGCGCCACGCGGATGCGGTGCGTCGGGTCGAATTCCGAGCCGCCCGCCTTGCCGCGCTTCCAGCCAAGCGCGCGGGCATAGGAGCCGAACAGCCGTCGGGCGTCGGCCTGAGCTTCCGTGATGCCGGTCGGCCCTTCGGCGAACTCGGCCACATAAAGCGCGTCGGTCGGGCAATAGATCTCGCAGAGAAAGCAGGTCTGGCAGTCCTCCTGGCGAGCGATCACCGGCACGCCATTGTCGGTCGCGTCGAAGACGTTGGCCGGGCACACCTTGACGCAGATGTCGCATTCGACGCAGCGCGTGGCCGAGACGATCTCGATCATGACGCCAGCTCCGCCAGCCGCTCAGGCGCACCTGCGATGCGGAACTCATCCACACCGGTGATGACCAGCCGGTGCGCGAAGGCCGGGCTCTTGCCCGGTAGGTCGGTGCGGCGATGCATGCCGCGGCTCTCGGTGCGGTGCAGCGCTGCGGCCACGGACCAGCGCCCGGCAGCGGCGATCGATGCCGCCTCGCGCGTGCGGACCCGATCCAGCCCCTCGCCTTGCAGATGGTCGCGCACGTCGCGCCAGACACTCTCCAGCCGCTCGCCGCTTTTCTCCAGGCCCTCGCCAGTGCGGAAGAAATTCTTGCCGAGCGGCGTCACTTCGCTACGCACCGCCTCGATAACTTCGCTCGCCGAGATGTCGGCACTCGCCGACGATGCCGGACGCAACCCGGCTTGGCCGAGCGACTGCACCGCACTGCGGAACGCCTTGCCGGTGCGGCGCTTGGCATGGGTCGAGGCGCCCTTGCCGGCCCACCAGCCGCTGGCCAGCGCCCAGGATGAATTGACGGCGCCGCCGCCCGACACGGCCCCGGTCATCATCTCGCGGCTGGCGGCATCACCGGCGACGTAGAGGCCGGGCACGCCGGTGGCGCAATCGTCGGAGACGATGTCGATGCCGCCGGTGCCGCGCACCGTGCCTTCGGCGCGCAAGGTGATGCGGAACAACTCGCTGAACGGGTCGATGCCGACGCGGTCATAGGGCACGAAGCAATTCGGCTGGCCCTGGCGCAGCCAGCCTTGCAGCGCCGGTTCGGCCTGATCGAGCCGCGCATAGACCGGGCCGTCGATCAGCGCGCGCGCCACTTCCTCCTCGCGGTCGCCGATGCCGTTACGCAACGGCTCGCCGGTCGGTCCGACGATCGGCGAGCCATCTTCGCGATGGAACGAGGCCCAGCGGAACGGCAGGCCCTTGTTCAGCGATGAGCCATAGGGCGCCAGCGTGTATTTGCCGGTGAACTCCATGCCCGACAGGCTGGCGCCGGCTTCGGCCGCCATCAGATAGCCGTCGCCAGTCAGCCCGGTGGCGCCGAGGATGCGTTCGCGAAAGGCGCAGCCGCCGGTCGCCAGCACCACGGCGTTGGCGTCGACGCGCCAGTCCTGGCCGATCTGTCTCGCAACACCGGCGGCGCCGACAATGGCATCGTCGTCGGACAGAAGTTCGAGCGCCGGATGATGGTCGAGCACGGTGACGCCGGCCAAAAGCACCCGGCGGCGCATGAAGCGCATGTAGTCCGGGCCGCGCAGATTGGCGATGTAGAGCCGTCCGTCATCCTCGCTCGGAAAGGGATAGCCCCATTCGGACAGCCTGAGCAGGTTGCGGTAGGCGGTGTCGACGCAGCGCAGCATCCAGCGCGGGTCGGCGAGTTCGCCGGTGCGCTGCCAGCGTCGTTCGACCACGGCGTGCCTGTTGTCACCCGGCGGCACGCACCAGGTGCCGGTGTTGGACGGCGCGGTGGCGCCGCTGGTGCCGAGATAGCCCTTGTCGGCCAGCACCACCTTGGCGCCGCCCTCGGCCGCCGCGACTGCCGCCCAGGCGGCCGACGGGCCGCCGCCCAGCACCAGCACGTCTGCCTGGAGCAGCAAGCTGTCGGAAGCGGATTTTTGCGGCTTGTGCATGGACACCTGGCGAATGCGTCGAGGCCGGCGCTAGGCCGCGCGCGCCGCGCTGGAAGACCAGACCGGCTCGTTGCCGGCACTCCATTTGATGTTGCAGCCGATCGACGGCACTTGGCTGGCAATGGGCCTGCCGCCCTCCAACACCGTGTCGACCGCCGCTCGCAGATCGGCACCCGTCACCGGCTTGCCGTTGCCCGGCCGCGCCTCGTCGAACTGGCCGTGATAGGCGAGCCGCCGGTCGGTATCAAACAGGAAGAAGTCGGGCGTGCAGGCCGCGCCATAGGCTTTCGCCGTCTGCTGCGACGCATCCTTGAGATAGGGGAAGGAATAGCCAAATTTTTCGGCCTCTTCGCCGATACGGGCAAGCGTTTCTTCCGGATGCGCTTCGTGGTCGTTGGCGTTGATCGCCACCACTTGCAGCCCCTTGCCCGCATAATCCCTGGCGAAAGCGGCAAGCTGCTCGCGGATCAGCACGACGAACGGGCAACGGTTGGAAATGAAGGCGACGAGCAGGGCCGGCTTGGCGTCGAAATCGGCGAGGCGGTGCAGCACGCCTTGCGCGTCGGGCAACAGGAAATCGGCCGCCCTGGTGCCGAGGTCGATCGGATTGGACTCTGTCTTCGGCATCGATGCGCTCCCTTGTGCAACCATTTTCACAGGCCAAGGTGCGAGCGCCCTGAACGTCCGCAGTTAGTCTATGAATTTAGTATAATTATAGGCTGGATAGCGCATTCGCGGTCAACCGCGCGGCTTAGAATATCGTGCCAATGTTTCAGGCCGAGCCGCCAAGTTTGTTCGGGCGGAAGCCGATCCGGAGAAATCCGGACGGACAGGATTTATCAAGCTCAACTGGTTCGCCGACGAATTGGTACTGCCCAGCCGAACCGCCTTGCGATTTTACGGCGTCATTCCCCTTCCGGATAAAGCGCCTTCGCCAGATCGCGGATCGCATCTGATGTGCGCGGCCCGAAGCCGATCATGTAGGCGCCGTCAAGCACGACCAGCGCCTTGTTGGCCGCCGCCGGCGTTGCCGCCAGCGCGCGGTTGCCGAACACCTGCTCGGGCGTCGGCCCGCTCTTGCCGTCGCTCATCATCAGGATGACGTCAGGCGCCATCTCGATCAGCTTTTCCTCCGATGCCGCCCTGTAGCCATGCACGACATCCATCGGGTTGAGGCCGCCGGCATAGCGAATGATGGCGTCGGCAGAGGTGCCGGCGCCGGCAGCGCTCAGCTTCACGAGGCCATGGAAGAACACCACCTTCTTGCGCCGCTCCGGCGGGATTTTTGCTGCCAGATCGGCTGCCGTCTGAAAGGCGGTGAGCACCTCGGCGGAAACCACCTTGCCCTTGTCCTCGAGCCTAAGGCTGGCGGCGATCAGGGTGATCTTCCGCTCGATGCCTTGCGGGCTGTTGTCCTGCGGGACGAAGACGATCGGGATCGCCAGTGATTTTAGCACCTCGACCGCCTCCGGCGGTCCGCTGTCCTCGGCCGCCAGGATCAGGTCGGGACGCAGGCTGGCCAGCCCCTCGACCGAAAGCTGGCGGCGGTAGCCGACATTGGGTTTTTGCGCGACTTCAGGCGGATATTTGCTGCCGCGATCGACGGAGATGATCCGCTCGCCGGCGCCCAGCGCGTGGACGATCTCGGTGACGTCGGAGCCGAGCGTCACGATTCGGGTCGCCGCGCCCGGCACGACGGTTCGCCCCAGCGCGTCGACAACGCCCTCGGCGGCCAGCGCCTGGAAACCACAGGAAGGCGCCAGCACCGACAGCGCCAGAAGCAGCACCGCCGCGATCCTGCCAGGTTGCGACCAGTGGGTCGTCTTGCCTTCGCCTAAACTGCCGACCATGCCGCTGTTCCCGTGCCAGATGCTTCTCGATGATGGTCGGCTATAAATTTAAAGTTGACTTGTGTCATCATGTTTTAATATGTGACCCCTGCCCCGGCCCGCCTGGTCGAGGGATTCTCGATCATGCCAGCCAAGGCCCTTCAGCCACCGCCAGCAGTTTTGCTTTTGCTTGGGGGCTGCATGACGATGACAACGACAACAAACACGACCTTGATGGCGAGCACCGCGCTCGCCTTCGTGCTCGGCCTCTGCGCCGTGCCTCTTGCCAGCGCGCAGGAACAGGACCAGGAGAAAAAGGCCGCCGCCAAGGCCGGCCGCCTGGCGCCGGCCAGTGCCGCGCAGAATCAGCCGGCGACGATGCTCGACGTGATCACCATCTCGGCGACGATGATCAAAACGGCGGTGATCGAATCGATGGCCGCCATCAGCGCCGTCGATCAGGACGAACTCGACCGCATTCAGCCCGACACAGCGGCCGACATCTTCCGCACCACGCCCGGCGTCGCTGCCTCGATGAATGGCGACGATCCCGCAACCGCCATCAACATTCGCGGCCTGGAGCAATATGGCCGCGTCGTCGTGACGCTCGACGGCGCCCGTCAGGACTATTGGCGCGTCGGTCATGGCTCTGGCTCGTTCTATGTCGAACCGGACCTGATCAAGGAAGCCACCGTCATTCGTGGCCCGGTGTCGAATGCCTATGGGTCAGGCGGCATCGGCGGCGTCGTCTCCTTCGAGACCAAGGACGCCGGCGATTTCCTCAAGAAGGACGAGCGCTGGGCGCTGAGCGAGAAGCTCGGCTACGAGGACAATGGCGACGGCTTCACCACCAGCACCACCGGTGCCTACCGCTTCAGCGACGATGCCGACATCATCGGCAACCTCATCTACCGCGACCGCGACAGCTACACCGACGGCAATGGCGAGACCGTGCCATGGACCGGCGAGCGGGTGACCAGCGGCTATCTGAAGACGACGCTGCGGCCGGCCGATGACCATGAGCTGAAGCTCGGCGCCATCCTGCAGCGCTACAACGACCAGATCACCGGATCCAGCGGCTCGACCTCGCCGACGCTGAGCCGCTACGACACCAACACCACCAACCAGACCTACACCGCCGCCTACACCTGGAAGCCAGACGACAACGAGCTGATCGACTTCAGCGCCAATGCCTACCACAACCGCACCCGCACCGAGCAGACGCAGGTCGCGCCTGCCTCAGGGATCGGCAATTTCCGTTTTTACGATGTCGCCACATCCGGCTTCAACGTGAAGAACTCCTCACGTTTCGACGCCTGGGGACTAGCACATACGCTGACCTACGGACTCGATTACTACTATCTCGAGGCCTCCTCGGAAGCGGCGCATTTCGGCGCTGGCGAACAGCAGGGCTATGGCGGCTTCCTGCAGTGGCAGGGCGATTACGAGGACTGGCTGCAGGTCATCACTGCGATGCGGTATGACGGCTACCAGCTCGATGGCGAAACGCGCATCCCGTCGCCGCAGGAAGCCTCGATCTCCGGCGATCGTTGGTCGCCGCGCCTCACCGTCGGCGTCACGCCATTCGATGGCTTCCAGCTCTATGGCACCTATTCCGAAGGCTATCGGGCGCCGGGCCTGCAGGATGTCTTCCGCGGCGGCGGCGCGCATGGCGGCGGCGATACATACCGGCCCAATCTTCTGCTGCAGCCCGAGACGGCGAAGAACTGGGAGGCCGGCATCAACGTCAAGTATGACGATGTTCTGACGGCGGGCGACCGGTTGCGCGCCAAGCTCAACGTCTTCCACACTGCCGTCGAGGATTACATCGACGTCGACCTGACCGTCCTGCCGCGCACCGCGATCAACATCGGCGACGCCCGGCTGAAGGGCATCGAGGCCGAGATGGTTTATGACTACAACTGGGGTTTTGTGAACCTTGCCGGCGCGTTGATCGACGCCAAGGTCGTCAGCGGCGTCTATTCCGGCCAGGCGCTGAACAACACGCCGCTCGACCGCTTCTCGGCCACCATCGGCTTCCGCATGCTGGAGGACCAGCTCACCGTCGGCGCGCAATATCTCAGCGTCGGCAAGATCACCCGCACCAGCCGCACCAATCCCAACGCCGTGCCGGTCGTCGATGACGGTTTCGATCTGGTCAACGTCTTCGCCAACTGGCGCGTCAATGACAACCTCAAGCTCGACTTCGGCGTCGATAACATCTTCAACACCGCCTACACCGACCCGCAAAGCGCATGGTCGACCTCGGCGGCAACCGAACAGGGCAAGGGCCGCACCTTCAAGGTGGCGCTCACCGGCAGGATCGGAGGCTGACAATGAGCCAAGCATCGGTGCGTGAACTGGCCTGTGAGGCACAGCTCAACCTGCGACATCTGCCCGATTACATGGACAGCATCAGCGACAGACTGCAGAGCTTCGAGGCCGATGCTTCGCATCAGGGACAGCGCATCGATTTCCGCTTTGCCTTCGGTGGCGCCTCTTTCGACATGGAACGGCTGGTGATGCGGGCCAATGCCGCCGACCGCGACGGGCTGGCCCGTATCAAGGACCTGCTGGCCACGGCCGTACAGGTCTACGCCAAGGAGGAAAATCCCGAGATCGTCTGGACCGGCGATCTCTCAGGCGAAACCAGCCTCGCTCAGTTCCGCGAGATGGTGGTGACGGATATTCGCGACCTCACCCCGCATATGCGCCGCATCCGGCTGGCCGGCGAGGATCTCAGCCGTTTCGCCAAATTCGGCGGCATGCATATCCGCATGCTGTTTCCGACCAGGGAGGTGCCCGATCCGCTGTGGCCGGTGCTCGGCGGCAATGGCTTGCCGGTCTGGCCCGCCGATGACCGGCGCCCGGTGGCGCGCGTCTACACCATCCGCGCGCTCGACGTGGAAAAGGGCATCATCGATATCGACTTCCTGATTCATACCGGCGAGAGCGTCGGCTCCACCTGGGCCATGCAGGCAGCGCCCGGCATGAAGGTCGGCATCATGGGACCGGTCGGCCGTCCGGTGCGGCAGGCAGAATGGTATGTCTTGGGTGCCGATGAAACCGGCCTGCCGGCGCTGGCGCGGCTGCTGGAGACGCTGCCGGCCGAGACAAAAGGCGTTGCCTTCGTCGAGATCGCCAATGACGGTGAACGGCAGAAGATCGCCAACCCCACCCGCATCGAAGTGCATTGGCTGACACGGGATGGCGTGGCGGCGGGCGAGGACAGACGGCTGGCCGAGGCTGTCCGCTCGGTGGCGTGGCCGCAGGACGGTTCGGCCTTCGGCTGGTTCGCGGCGGAAGCCGCTGCCGCCAAGATCGTGCGCGAATATTGGCGCGACACGCTGGGACTTGGTCGCGATCAGACGCTGGCGGCTGCCTATTGGCGGCGTGGCTCTGCCGGATTGATGGCGGGGTGAACTCTGATGATCGGCCCGCCGTCTTTGCCGATGCCGATATCAATTTGATCACCGGAGACAAGGTTCGAAATATCGCACACCACCAGCGGCATGCGGATGTCATAAAGAAACTCGGCAACGATGGCGCCCACCGCCAGGATCGGGTCCGGCCGCTCCAGAAGAAGACCGGCCGGCGCCGTGCCTCTGCGGATCGCCTCGGCCAGCACCGAGGATGAAGACGATGAGCCGCGCCCGCTCGGCATGACCAAAATCCTGCCGGCGACATTTTGGCCGAGGCCGGGATGCGAATGGTCTGTTATGTCGCCGGTCTCGGCATCGATACCGCCCCAGAAGCTGAGGGGTTGCGAGAACACCAGCGCCTGGCCCTTGGCTTCGCCGGCCAACTGGAAGGTGCCGGTTCGTGCCACCGGTCGCGTCATGAGGCGCTCCGCACGACATGCCCGACGGCAGCGGAGCGGATGCAATCCTCCATCTCGGCAAAGGCGACGGACACGCCGATATTGCCCGGTGCATAATGCGCCCATTTGCCGGAATTGGTCATCACGACGCCGTCGAGGCGTTCCAGGATCGATGTGACATAGGTGCAGGTGTCGGCGACCGGGACCAGACCAAACGCCTCCATCCCCGCCAGCGCGCCCTCCTCCTGCAGTCGCGCCAAGGTCGCACGGCCCGTGTTGACGTAGATCGGGATGCGCCTTCCGGGTGCTGCCTCGCGCAGCAACGGCAACAGTCGCATCCACTCCTCATACGAAAAATGCGGCGTGCCGAGCGACACGGCCGCCACCGGCGCGCCATCCCGTACGCTCGATAGCCTGGCCAGCGCATGGTCGATATCGGCGCGGGTGATGCGGATCGTTTCGTCAGGCGCATGACCCTGGAACGCCTCATCGAGCGTCATCGCTTCCGGCGTGATGCCGACCGCATGGAACAGCGCCACAGCACCCGTCGTTGCAGCCGCCGCGCCCAGCGCCTTTAGCTGGTCCTCATCGCGCGGCTGCGGCAGACCGGCAATCACCGGAACGCGGTCGCCGCTCGCTTGCCCGATGAATAGCCCGACGCCGACGAAAAGGCTGTCGCTCGGCTCGCCGTCCGGAACATCCAGCTCAAATAGGATCCGGCCGCGCCGGTTCTCGCTCAGATGCAGACCCCAGGCCGGCGCGCGGCCGGTCATGGCGCAGCACAGATCGATGAAATCGCCATAGCGGTTGGTGCGCGCGCCGATCACCGAATTGGCAAAGACGATGGCGTTGGATTCGCCCCAGGCGATCTGCTCGCCGAACTCCGGCCTGAACCGCGTCTGGTAAGGTGCGCAAGTGAAGGTCGCCTGGCAGCCGAGCTCCAGATGCGCCTTCATCAGCCGCCGCGCCGGCACCTCTTCCGCTGCCGGCATCTTCACCATGCCGGGATGGATGAGGTCGAATGAGCCGACATTCAATGTCGTCGGCACCTGGACCCGGCCACCGCCTTCGACCAGCCGCTCGACGAAATCGAGCCCTGCCTTGCCGTGGTAGAGACAGCCATCGATATGGGCGCCAGTGATGTCGAGCAGACCGCGCGCCCCAACCGCATTGGAAAATGCGACGAGGATTTTCATGGCAGCGGCGGCGGACGGGCCCTGCTCGCCGTCGAGCATGGATCGGTCCTTAGCCGTCAATTCCAGCGTCATAGATGTGCTCCCGGCCCTATCTAGCCCGATGGAGGGACAGCACCCCCCTCTGCCCTGCCGGGCATCTCCCCCGCAAGGGGGGAGATTAGCCGTCATACCTGCTTTCGCAAATTTTCGACGTTGCAAAAAGGGCAGTGACGCTCAAACCGCCAATCTCCCCCCTTGCGGGGGAGATGTCCGGCAGGACAGAGGGGGGTGCGAAGGAACGCCAACAGTCCCTGCTATCGAACCGCGTCGACTAGTTTGCCGCAATCAGCACGGTGCTTTTCGGCGACCAACTGAGCATTACCTCCTGACCCTCGGCCAGTCTTTCGGCACCGGTGTTCTGCACGATGACCTTCAACGTCTGACCAGCGTGCTCGACAAAGTATGTGCTGTTGTTGCCGGCGAAAATGCGCTTGGAGACCTGCCCCTTGAGCATGTTGGCGTTGCCATCCGAAGCCCCGCCATCAATAGCAATACGGATGCGTTCGGGCCGCACCGCACAACTCGCCTTGGCACCAGCAGCAAGGCGAGCACCCGCGCCGGCGGCAATCGCCGTGCCGTCCGGCAGCCGGATGCCATCGCCCGTCGTATCGCCGCGAAAAATGTTGGCGTCGCCGAGGAAGGTGGCGGCGAATTCGCTCTTCGGCCGGTCGTAGATCTCCTCCGGTGGTCCTTCCTGCACCAGCCTGCCTTCGCGCAATATGCCGATGCGGTCGCTCATCGTCAGCGCTTCTTCCTGGTCATGGGTAACGAAAATGGTGGTGATGCCGATCTCGCGCTGGATGCGCTTGAGCTCGATCTGCATATCGACGCGCAGCGCCTTGTCGAGCGCGCCGAGCGGCTCGTCGAGCAGCAGCACGCGCGGCTTGGTGACGATGGCGCGGGCGAGCGCCACGCGCTGGCGCTGGCCGCCCGACAGCTGATGCGGCCGCCGCCCACCGAGCTTGCCGAGTTGCACCAGATCGAGCGCGCGCTGCACCTCGGTAGCGATGATCGCCCTGGCCTCGCCGCGCACCGACAGGCCGAAGGCGACATTGTCGGCGACGCTCATATTGGGAAACAGCGCATAGTTCTGAAACACCATGCCGATGCGCCGCTTTTCGACCGGCACCCGCTCAACGCTTTCGCCGCCGATGGTGATGCGGCCGGAATCGGGAAAATCGAACCCCGCGATCTGCCTGAGCAGCGTGGTCTTGCCGCTGCCCGATGGCCCGAGCAGCGCATAGAAGCCGCCATCGGCGAAATCGATAGAGACATCGTCCAGTGCCTTGTGCGCGCCGAAACTGCGCGAGACATCAGATACCTGCACGCCGGCCATTATTTCTCTCCGCCGAATTTGAAGAACCGCGCTGTCAGCAGCATCAGCGCCATCGACACGACAATGATGATGGTCGAGACCGCGTTGATCTCGGGCGTAAAACCCTTGCGGATCGCGGCGTAGATTTCGACCGGCAGCGTCGTCTGGCCCGGCGTCGCCAGGAAATAGGACACGACGAACTGATCGAACGAAACGGCAAACGCAAACAGCCCGCCGGCGATGACGCCGGGCATGATCCAGGGCAGCGTAACGCGCCTCGTCACCTGCCACTGGTTGGCGCCGAGCGAGCGCGCCGCCTCTTCCAGCTCCGGCGCGAAGGTCTGCAGCCGGGCCGAGACGACGACGATGACATAGGGCAGCGCCAGCGCGACATGGCCGAGCAGGATCGCATGCAGGCCGCGGCCGATGCCGACACCGAAGAAGAAAATCAGCATCGCCGTGCCGGTGATCAGCCACGGTATGGCGATCGGCGGAAACAGCATCGCCTGCAGGAACTTCTTGCCGCGAAATTCGTAGCGATAGAGCGCCAATGATGCAGCCGAGCCGAGCACCACGCAGATGATCGTGGTGATGACCGCGATCTCGACGCTGTTCCAGGTGGCCGCGATCAGCTGGTCGTTCTGCCACAGCGAGGCGTACCATTCGGTCGTCCATTCGAACGGCAGTTGGTAGAAGGGCGAGACATTGAACGACATCAGCGCCATGATGATGATCGGCAGATAAAGAAAGGCGAGCAGCATAAAGATGTAGAGACGGCCGAGCCATTCGAGGATGCGGGTCGTCACCATCACGCGGCCCTCCGCAGCACCGGCGACGCCACCGCCAGGATGACCAGCACCACCGCCAGCAGGATGAAGGAGAGCGCTGCACCGAGCGGCCAGTTGAACACGGCGACGAACTGGTCCTCGATGACCGTGCCGTAGAAGGTGCCGGTGCGGCCGCCGAGGATGCGCGGTTCCATGAACGAGCCGACGACCGGCACGAAGATCAGCGCCGCACCCGCGACCAATCCGGGCATCGACAGCGGGATGATCACCCGCTTCAGCACCTGCAACCGCGATGCGCCAAGCGAGCGCCCGGCCTCGATCAGCGAGTCGTCGATCGCCTGCAGCGTCAGATAACAGGTCAGCACCATGTAGGGCACATAGGAGTGCACCAGCCCGATGATGACGGCTGGATAGGAATACATCAGGTCGATGTTGATCTTGAACGGCAGCACCGCGTTGAGCGCGGTGTCGAGAATGCCGCCCTCGCGCAAAACCATCGCCCAGGAAAAGATGCGCACCAGCCCGTTCGACCAGAACGGCAGGATGACGAGCAGGAAGATCGCCTCGCGGCTGCGCCCCTTCAGCACCTTGGCGAGCACGTAAGCCGCGGGATAGCCGATGACGACGCACCACAGCGTCACTTCGAGGCCAAGCCGCAGCGAGGCCAGCAGCAGCGTCAGATAGAGGCTTTGCGAGAAGAAGGCGGCATAGTTGCCAAGCGTGAACGCCCACGGCTTTCCCGACAGCGGCAGCTCGGTCATGAACGAGAAGAAGACCATAGCGGATAGCGGCAGGAAGATCGCCACCGTCAGCCAGAGATAGGCTGGCGCCAGCAGCGGCAATGCCGATCTCAGCCCGCTTCGCGACGCTGTCGCAGCTGCCATGGTACCCTCCTCCCAGTATTGGAAGAACCAGCCGACGCGAACCGCCGGCTGGCCTGGCTGTGATCTTACTTCACGTCGACCTTAAGCTGCTGCCAGAGCGCCAGATAGGCTTCGCGCTGGGCGTCGGTGATCGGCGCCTGGAACTGGATGCGCTTGGCCACTTCGGGATCACCCATGACCTTGCGGTTGAAGGCATCCTCGGGCAGCGCTTCCACCGCCTTGGTGTTGGCGGAGACGGGAGCACCGACCTTGGTGACCCATTCGACGTAGAATTTCGGGTCGATCATGTAGTTGATGAAGGCCTCGGCGCCGGCGACGTTCTTGGCGCCGACCGGAATGGAAAACGCGTCGAGCCAGGCGACGGCGCCTTCCTGCGGCACGACCAGCGAGACCGGCAGCTTGAAATGCGTCTTGGCGCGATCGGCCGAGCCGCTCCAGTAGGTGCCGATGTCGATCTGGTTGGAGGCGACCATCTGGTTCCAGTCGTTCTCCGAGCTCCAGAAGGTCTTGATCTGCGGCATCAGCGAGGTCAGCTTCGTCTTGACCGCATCCATATCCTTGATGTCGTTGATGTTCTGGCCAGTGGCGATGGCGCCGAACTGCACCGCTTCAACGGCGTCGTCGCGAATGACGACACGGCCCTTGTGCGCGGCATCCCACATCTCGGCGATGCTCGTCGGCGGCTTGTCGAAGGATTTTTCGTTGATGGCGAGCGCCGTCAGGCCCCATACCCACGGCACGCCATAGACCTTGCCGTCGTGGACGAGCATCGGCGATCCCGCCTTGTCCTTGCTGATGTCGGCGTAGTTCGGCAGCTTGGAAACGTCGATCGGCTGGATCAGCTTGCCGTCCATCGCCTGGTCGTTGAAGGCGGCGTTGATCATGACGACGTCGTAGAGGCCGGGATTGGTCCGGATCTTGGTCAGCATTTCCTGTTCGGAATTGAAGAAATCGTTGACGACCTTGTTGCCGGTCGCCTTTTCGAAAGCCTCGACGGCCCACGGCTCGTCGGCGCCGTAGCCCTTCCAGTTGAGCACATGCACTTCGTCGGCCTTGGCGGCGAACGTGAGTGCGGAGGTAAAGACGGCGGTCGCCGTCAGCAGAGCAGTCAAGTCAGGCATGCGCATGGTTGGTTCCTCTCTGTGGGTTTGCCCGCTTCCCGGGCTTGTCAGGCTTTCCAGCTGTTATGCATTGGCCTTCTGTGTCCGGCCTGCTCCCGATGGGTCGGCGGCATGGCTCAGGAATGTCTGGATTTCGCGGTTCGTCGGCGCCGACGAGCCGCCATGGCGGGTGACCGAAATGGCCGCTGCAGCATTGGCATAGCGCGCTGCCTCGAAGGGCGGGATGCCGTGCGCCAGCGCGCTGACGAAACCGCCGATATGGGTGTCGCCGGCGCCATTGGTGTCGATGGCGCTGACGTTGAAGCCGGCAATGGTCTGCGCTGTGCCGTCGGCCAGCCTGATATGGCAACCCTTCGCGCCAGCGCGAATGATCACGCCAGCAGCCTTGGGGCAGTGGTCGGCGAGAAGTCGTGCCGCGAGTCCCTCGACATCGCCTGGGCCGGCAATCTCGGCGGCTTCCGTCGTGTTACAGCTCAGCCATGTGGTGCGGGCAAGCACCCGCGACAGGATGGGACGCGGAATGTCCGAGATGACCGGCGTCGGATCGAAGACGAAGGGAATATCTGCCGGAAGTGCCTCGATCCAATCGGTGAGCGCATCGCGGCTCTTGGGATAGCTTAGCGTGTAGCCGGAGGTGAACACCCAGTCTCCCGGCGCCACCGCGACCGGCGCCATCAGGTCGCGGCTGAGCACGCTCTCCGCCCCTGGCCACGACACGAAGGTGCGTTCGGCGTCGCTCGAAATCATGGCGACGCAGTTGCCGCTGTCCGTCAATGGCGATGGCGGCGTCAGCGTCGCGATGCCCTCGGCGGCGAAAGCGGCACGCAGGAAATCGCCATTGGGTCCGCTGCCGAGTTGGCCGCCGAACACCACCTGCATGCCGGTGCGGCTGGCCGCGACCATCATGTTGAAGCCGCCGCCGGCGACCTGGGCGAAGCTCGACGCCGTCTTTTCCATGCCGGGCGCCGGCAGGGCGTCGATGCGGTAGACATAGTCGACCACGGCACTGCCGACATGGACGAGACGGCCGCTCATTCCGCCGCGTCCTTGCCGGAACCGATTTTCGCCACCCTTGCTGCCACGAGGTCGGCGGCAAGCGCGCGAACCTCTGACATGTCGAGGCCGACAAGCCGGGCGATATGCTGTTGCGGCAATCGGGAAAAACCGCTGCAGGCGCCGGCCATGCCGGCGGCGATGGCGCCGATCGTATCGGTGTCGCCGCCGATATTGGCGCTGATGATAGCTGCTTGCCATGGGTCGCCACGGGCGACTTCCAGCACGGCGAAGGCCGCCGGGACGGATTCCTGGCTGGCGACGCCGGTACCCACCAGATCGGTGATCAGCCGAATGGCATCCCTGATCGCCTTGCCGCGCACGATGTCCTGCGCCCAGACGATACGCGCGGCGATGTCGCCGCCGGTGACCCAATGACCAAGCGTCGCCCCTCGCCTCGCCGCCGCGACGGCGCTGGCGGAAGCATCGCGCCAGCCACCGCCGGCGATGCCGCGGCTGACGGCAGCGGCAACGGCAGCAGCGGAAGCGATTGCGATCGAGGTGTTGTGCGTCGCCCGGCAGGTCTCCGCCACCTTGGCGACGAACGCCTCCAATGGTTCGAGCGGCATCATGATGCCGACAGGCCCGATGCGCATGGCCGCGCCATTGGTGTCGCCGCTGCGTCCCGCTTCCTCGGCCGGTACGCCATTGTTGATGGCGTCGATGGCCCGTTTGGTCGACGGCCCCAAGAGATCATAGCTGCCGCGCGCCTTGACCTCGCGCTCCCAGTCGAGCAGCGCATTGACCCAGCGCGCGTGGTCGAAACGGTCGCCGGATTCGACCAGGATGCGGCCGAGCAGCAGCGCCTGTTCGGTGTCGTCGGTGATGGTGCCGGCAGCCAGTCCCTTCGACACCGGATGATCGGCGAAAGGCTCGATGAAATCCTCGACATGGCCGTGGAGTTCGGCAATGCGAACCGGCGACAAAAGCTGCGTCGGCATGCCGAGCGCATCTCCCAGCGCTCCGCCGACAAGCGCGCCCATGGCGCGATCGATGGCCTTGCTGGTTGCATCCGACATCGCTCAGAACCTCATATGCAGCGCAAAATGTGCCGGGTTGAGCAGGCTGGTGACATACTCGATCGGCCGATCGTCAGCCGCACGCGTCAGCCGGCGGCCGCGCAGGAAGGGCGTGCCTTGTGGGCAACCGAGGATGGCCGCATCCTCGGCATTGAGCATCTCGATCTCGACCCATTCCTCGCCATGGTCGGGAATGAGGCCGGCGGCGCGCAGCGTCTGGTGCAGCG
Organism: Mesorhizobium sp. M0848; assembly: GCF_040319805.1. Taxonomy (NCBI): domain Bacteria; kingdom Pseudomonadati; phylum Pseudomonadota; class Alphaproteobacteria; order Hyphomicrobiales; family Phyllobacteriaceae; genus Mesorhizobium; species Mesorhizobium sp. M0848. Next base: position 48,451 of record NZ_JAMYOM010000025.1, read on the forward strand.
AGCCCTCGCGCAGTCCGCGCAACGGTACGTCCTCAAGCTCGGAGGACAATGGCAGCCGGCTGCGCTCGATGGAGATCGCATGGCCGTCGCTGGCGTTGGTGCGCACCCGGTCAACGGCAATGAAGAACGGGCTTTCGATACCAAGCAGCGCAGCCAGATCGGGGTCTTCGATGACCTCCAGCCGCAGCGTCCGCGTCTCGGCATTGGCGCCGGCATCGGCCAGCGCGCGCGACCAACCGATGGAGTCATCGACCGGCTTGCCGTCGAAGGTGACGAACGAGCCAATACCAACCCTGGTCGTGATCAGCCCGCGGCTGGACAGTTCTTCGAGGCCCTTGCGGACCGTATTGCGACTGACGGAGAAGCGCTGGACAAGTTCATTCTCGCTTTGCAGGCGGTCGCCGAAGCCGAGAACACCGGAGCGGATTTCATGTTCGAGAACGGTGGCGATCTGCTCGGGTTTGCCCGTACCGGGAGACAGTTGAACCGCGCGCCGCTTCATATAGGTACCTGTTCAGTGAACCTGTATAGTCCTGTTCAATATCTGGATAGAAATGCCGTGTCAACAGATGCCGGAAACAGGCCCAATGAACCCCGAATTTCGGATTGTCCGCAGAGCGCGCCGAACTGGCCGGTTGCCATGGCCCGGAAAAGCCGGTGAAAGACCGAGATCAACCAAGAGGATAGAGCCGATCCTTGATTCAATTTCACCGGGCAGGCTACGGGATCGACACCTCACGCGGCTCAACGAGAATGTCCGCCTCGATAGCGGCGTTGATGAACGCCGCCCTTGCCGCCGAGACTTCTTTCTTTCCCTCTAGCACGGCCAGACAGACCTTACGGGCAACCATATGCTTTTGCCCGGTTGCAACCGGCCAGCGGTTCAGCAGGATGTCGGCAGCCTGAGCGACCCGCTCCACGTTGAAGATCGAGTTTCGCGATCGGCCGAGCGCAATCCTGACCGGCTCATCGAAACGCTGATCTTGCACGATGCCACTCCCCAAAGTCGGCATTCATCGATTCGCGGCCTTCAACCCCGCGCAATGTGATAGGTTCCGCGACAAAGGTGCAAGATGTCCGATTCCAGTGGCCAGAAAAATCCCAGGCTGATCGTCGTGGTCGCGTTCGATCGCGGTGAGGATGGCGAGTTGTTCCCAGCCTTTGGACCCGCCGACCAGCAGAGCGAAGACCGCGCCATACGCACCGCCAGGGCTCTAGCGGCAAAGCATGCCGGCGTCATCGCCTGGAGCCGCGAGGCCGATCCGACGCTGGGCGAATACGGCCCGCCGAACACGCTCTTCGTCAGCGGCGACGTACCTGACATGGAATAGTCGACTGGCGTCAGCTTCTGGATGCCTTGCCCATAGGGTTTGATGCGAGCCGGTTTCCCCTCGCCAGCAAGCAAAAGCCCGCTACGGTGAACCGGAGCGGGCCTTGGAGGAGGACAAGGGGTGGGACCCTCTCCTCTTGTTTCCACGGGGGGGTGTGGACCGCAATGACCATACGAAAGTTTTGCAGAGTGCAGGATCACAAGCCGGCTTGCCTGCATCACAATCCGGTGCACGCCGATATTGGGGGCGCTCACGAGATTGCGATCAGTTGCGATAACCCGGCTAGATACGCCCGAGCACGACAAGCACGATGGCGATGAGCAGCACGAGCCCAAGGCCGCCGCCGCCATAGTAGCCGGTGCCGTAGAACGGACCGCCACCGAGGCCGCTGAGGCCGCCAAGCAGCGCAATGATGATCGGTATGGTTCCAAGACTCATAGCGATGTTCAAAGACGAGCGCTCCAAAGGCTCTACCGTTCCGCGCGATTGTGGCGGGCATCGCGTGCGGAAGAGGTCTGCCGGCAACAGAAGCGGCCATCCAGATGATGGCAACCAGAATTTGATTCCGGCACGCCTGTGGACGCAGAAAGCCCGCCAGCGTGGCGGGCTTTCCTACCGGCCGGAGGCCAGGAGAGTGCGGTCGAGCCTCACGGCTGATTCGGCACTTCCAATCCCCGGCCCCTCCAGTATCAGCGACGAGCGATCAGGAGGCAGAGTTGCCGTAGATCGCGGTCGTAGGCGCCTTCGCTGCTGAGCACGTCGACGCAGCGCTTCTTCATTCGCGCCACGTTGCTATCCGACATCTGGGCCACGACACCCGGCAGGCTCGGCCTGCTGGGGTTTGACGGATTGGACGGATTGCTCGGGTTCGACGGATTGCCTGGATTGATGCCGCCACCAATACCCACGCCGACGCCGCTCGTCCCGCCTACATTGGCGCCAAGGCCGGCCGTAATGCCGCCAGACCCTCCGATGTTGGCGCCCGCGCCGGCATTGATGCCGTTGCTGCCGCCGACCGAAGCGCCGAGACCAGCATTGACACCGCTCGAGCCGCCAACATTGGCACCGGCACCGGCATTTACACCACCGCTGCCGCCGACCGAGGCGCCCACTCCGGCACTGATGCCGCCACTGCCGCCAACGGAAGCCCCGACACCGGCATTGACGCCGCCGCTACCACCCACCGAGGCACCAACGCCAAGGCCGATTCCCGCAGCATTGGCGGGCAGGGAAAGAGCTAAAATTACCGCACTACCCGCCAACATATTGGCGACTGTCTTGATGGTGTGAGCCATAACACTCTCCTGTTGTCGTTGCGCTAAAGCAATTGGCGAGAGGCCGATTGCAAGATCAACTACGCGAGGTGGTGAATTTCAGTTTCAGAGAGAGAATACTGAACCTGAGGCGTGGTGTACATCAACAAAATTTCTGAAACAAAATGATATTAAAGTTTGAATAATTGTTCTTTACACGAACAATTCGTAAGGCATTGGCGATCGGACGTTACTCTGCTCCATGCCGCACACCGCGCTGGACATGGATAGGCCTCTCGCAAGATCAGCAAGACCGCCGCGATGATTGCAAGTGGCCAGAGTCTATCGGCGGCCGGATGCGGGAGTGAGAGAGTGCAAGCGTGATTGCAGGACCGAACGATTCTGCGCCGGCCCGCTTGTCAGACGATCCCGTAGAACAGCCTGTAGTGGGCGCGCTTCATATAGTCCCGGTATTCCGGCGTGGCGGCTAACAGCGCCTCTTCGCGCAGGATGCGATGAACCTGGAAGAAGGTGATCGCGGCGTAGACAGCAAGATTGTAGAAGGAAAAGGCCGACAGCAGGAACAGGACATGACCGGCAAGGTATCCGGCATAGATCGGGTGCCGCACCAGGCGGTAGGCACCGTCGGTCATCACGCCGCGATTGCCTGGCAGAATGGCGAAAGAACGCCCTAGCGATATCTTCCCCCAGATCACGAACCCCAACGCCAGGACTTGCAGCGGCGCAGCGGCATAGACCGGGATGATGGCCACGCCCGGTTGCAGGTCGATGAAGCCGACACCGAAGCTGGCGACCACCGAAACAACCACCGTCAGCGGGTTCCAGTCGCGTACCTGCGGTCGCCGCGACAGAAGCAGCCAGGTAAAGGTCAGGATCTCGGAAATTGCCACCAGCGCCACATTGATGCGGGTCGGGTCGAGCATCAGGTGATATACGCCGCGGTAGACGAACATGCCCGCGAAGGCCAGCGCGCAGATCCGAAAGAAACCTTCGCGCAAATCCACCAGGATTTCGCGCTTTCGGGCTGCGGACAAAATCCTGCCGTCACTGACGTGCGAAAGCGCCTCGCTTTTTGATATGAGCAATGCAAACACCCCGATGATCCCTCGAGGCGACCTTTGCACGCAACCATTGCCGGGCAGTTAATCAACAAGATCAGATCGGTGTTTAAACTGGCTGTCGGGGAGCCAGGGTGCCACATCCAGACGACCCTGCTCCACGCGGTCGTCCAGAAATAGACTGGCGACCCATTTCATTTGGTTTTGCCAGACTAGCTCAGATAGTCGTTGCGGAAATAGCTCCCGAAATCCGGGCGTTGAGCAACCAGCTTGCCGTCGGCATCACGCAAAATGCCGGACGCGAAGAGATAGCCGCCGATCGCTTCCATCTTGGCTGGATCCATCGTCCCGATGGCGCCGCTTTGGCTGCGCAGATAATGGCCGTCGATCAGCGCCTTCAGCGAGGCGTGGATCAGCGCCGGATTGGTCAACGCATCCTTGTTGGCCGCGATCAGCAGGGCTGCCGCATCTTCGGGGTGATCGACCGCGAACTGGTAGCCGCGCCGCGTCGCCTGGACAAAGGCGGCCGCAGGCTTGGAGTTTGCCTGGAGATAGGCTTCGCTCGAAGAGATCAGTGTCGTGTGCTCGTCAGGCACGCCGTAATCGGCATAGACGAAGCTGCGTTGTTTGACGCCCTTGAGCTCGGCGTCGACACCCTCCCAGGTCGAGACTTCGAGCGTGAAATCGACCGAACCATTGGCCAGCGCCTCATAGGCTGAGGTGCCGAGCGTCACCGTCTCGAAATTGCCCTTGCCGCCATCATGGCGGATGATGGTCGATATCAGGGCGTTTTCCCAGGCGCTGCCGAAGCCGCCATAGGTCAGGCCGTCGAGGTTTCTCGGGCTTACTATCTCGCTGCGGGCCGCATTGAAGACCACGCGGCCGGTTTCCGATTGCACCACCGCATAGACGCCCTTCAGGTCCGCTCCGGCGGTTCTCTGGGTGAACAGGCTGATGGTGCCGTTGATGCCGAAATCGGCGACGCGATTTGCAACCAGCGTGCCCGCACCGGTATCGCTGTAAGGCAGGATGTCGACCTCGAGCCCGGCCTCGCGATAGAAGCCCTTGTCGCGGGCGACGAACAGTCCGATGTGGTTGGTGTTGACCGTCCAGTCGAGGGCAACGGTGACCTTTTGTGCCGATTGTGCTTGGGCTCGCCCCGATCCGGCAATGAGCGGAAGGCCTGTGGCAAGGGTCAGCAACAAGGCCTGCCGGCGCGTCAAGTCAATCATGATCGTGTCCTTTGGATGGGGTGGCGTTGAGGATGATGTCGAGAATCTCGGCCTCGAGCGCACTTGCCTGGCGCGCGGCATCGCCGCCAAGGCTGCGCGGGCGCGGCAGCGGCACCTTGATTTCACGCACGATGCGGGCCGGGCGCGCCGACAGCACATAGATGCGGTCGGACAGGAACACGGCTTCGCGCACGTCATGGGTGATCAGGAGCGCCGTCCAGCGATGATGCCGCCACATCTGTTCCAGCCAGCGCTGCATGGCCGTGCGGGTCAGCGCGTCGAGCGCGCCGAACGGCTCGTCGAGCAAAAGCATGTCGCGTTGCTGCACCACCGTGCGCAGCAAGGCCGCGCGCTGGCGCATACCGCCGGACAGTTGCGCTGGAAAATGCCGCTCGAAGCCGGCAAGCCCGAATTCGGCAAACAACGGCGCAACGCGCACCCGCGCCGCCTGTCTCCTCATGCCTTGGACTTCGAGCCCGAGCGTCGCGTTGTCGAGGATGCGCCGCCACGGCATCAGCGCGTCACGCTGCGGCATGAAGGCGAAATGCCTGCCGTGGTCGTCGAGCGGCGCGCCGTCGAACAACATCTCGCCCTCGCCATGCTCGGCGCCGGTCAGAAGCTGGAAGAGCGTCGATTTGCCGGCGCCCGAGGGTCCAAGGATCGAGACGAATTCACCAGCGCCGACGCTAAGCGAAATATCGGCCAGCACGTCGAGCCCACCGAACGCCTTGCGCACATACCGCAGTTCCAGCCGGCTCATCGCCAGGCTCCCTTCCCGGCGGTTTCCTTGCCGGCCCGCTCCCAGGGCATCGCAAGGCGCTGCAGCAGTACAGTCAACCCGAACAGGACAAGGGTCAGGGCAGCGCTCACTCCGACGGCGGCAAGAACCAGGTCAGGACGGAAATTGTTCTTGACGTTGAGCATGTAGATGCCCAGCCCCTTCGCGGCCCCCGCATATTCGGCGAAGATCGCGCCGACCACGGCGTAGGTGATGGAGATCCTCAAGCCAGCGAAGAAATAGGGCAGCGCCGAAGGCAGCCGTGCCAGCACGAAGATGCGCCAGCGCCCTGCCCCCATGGCGCGCAGCATTTGCCCGATCTCGGCCTCGGTCGACTCATAACCCTCGACCAATGCAACCAGCATCGGAAAGAAGGTAACCAGCGCCACCAGCATGATCTTGGGCGCCAGCCCGAAGCCGAACCACAGCACCACCAGCGGCGCGATGGCCACCAGCGGCAAGGTCTGGCTGACGATTAAGACGGGAAACAGCGCACGCCGCAGCGGCTGGAAGAAGTCGACCAGCATCGACAGCACGAAGGCGGCGCTGAGCGAACAGGCAAAGCCGAGCAGCGTGGCGCCGATGGTCGGAATGGCGTTGTCGGCCAGCGCCTGGCGATTGAGCAGCGCTTGCTCGAAAACGCGCGACGGCGCCGGCAGTATCGTCGGCCTGATGCCGGAATAGGTGGCATAAAGCTCCCACGCCACTAGGAGCAAACCGACCGAGATCATGGCCGGCATTGCCTTGACAAGAAGACCCGCGATCGGGCGCGAAGCGACTGATGATGTGGCCACGGGAGACAACCTTTGACGGCAGCGCGAAAGCGCGGCTGGCTCAGACAGCCGACGGGCTGTTGGCCGAGACCGTGACGTCGAGGGTTACGTGGCCGGCGCCTGGTCCGAAGCGGCAGAAGGCCTCGTCCAGCGCCGAAAAGATCGCACCGGCATCACCGCGCAGTTTCGTGCAGAAATGCTTAGAACGCTCATAGACGCCGGACTGCTTGAGAAAATCGATGCAGCCGTAGATCTCGTCCATGTGGTCGTCGGTGCCCATCACATAGAGCGAGAACTGCGCCGCCGCCGGCTGGCCGGTGGCAGCAGCATTGCGCACCGCCGCGATGGCCGCATCCTTGCGCGGGCCGAGCGACCCGACAGGCCCGCCAAGTGCATCGGAGCGGCAGATCGGATCATCCGGTTCGCCAGGGCACCCGCGCGAGATGGTGGCCGACAACACGCAATGTTTGCCGCTGCGTGCCGCCGCCACGAAGAGGTCACGCATGGCGGGAAACAGCACTTCGGGCGGCCCGACCAGCAAGGTCGAGATGTCGTCGGTCTCGATCCTGAGCTTGTCGCGCCAGGGATCGAGCGCACCGAGCGCGCCAAGAATGACACCGACGAAATCGTCGGTCATGGGGTATAGGGAAATCTGTGCGCCTGAAAACATCGCCCGCCTCGCTCCGCTGGTATTACCCAGATCAGCTTCTAGGGTCTGTGGGCTTGCCGCCCCCGTCTCAGCCCCGACCGTACGGAGCACCCCTGTGGATGTGCGCCTTAAAGCATCATTCGAGTTCAAGGGAAAGCCGTTTTTTCAGAGCACTGCGCCAAAAGCATTGCGCCAGTCACGGTGCGCCTGAGCGGAATTTTGTCGGGAACCTTCGCCGCCGCGACCGGTTGTCCCCACAGTCGCAACGCGATCACTTTCGTAGAAAATAAGCGACGACTTCACAGAAATGGAGACAAACCATGTTCATGAAAATCCTCGCAGCTTCGGTTCTCACCATTGGTCTGGCCACGTCAGCCATGGCGCAAAGCGCCGGCAGCAACAACGCAAATGGAAGCGGCAGCGGCAAGTCGGTGACGGTTGAGCCGAACACGCCGGCTTCCCCGAATACGATCGAGCCGGACACTGTCGACCCGGGCACGACCAACAGCACGACTGGCACGGTAGGGGACATGAATTCGAACGCGGATCAGAATTGCCCGACCAACCCGCAAGGCGCGCAGCCGGACGCCGATGGTAACGCGACGGCGCCAACGGTAAACGATAATCATTGTGGCAAGTAACCACGTCGCAAACGGATGAAGCCGCTGGGCATCGCCCAGCGACTTCATCCGTTTTTCTGGTCCGCAGCACTCGCTTTGCCGAACAGCCGGATTTCTGGAGCGGGTTTCCCGGCGGGCGGGCGCGAAAATAGGTGTTTTGAATTGAGCAGCCGTTTGAGCACTCTACCGTAGGTAAAATACAGGACCCGACCGTTGGCGAGATCGAATTCCACTGTTCCCCACCGCCTGACCGGAGCCTTTCCTGTGCAGGGCCCCAGCCTTCTGATCTGGAATCCCAGCCTGACTTTGCGCGTTCCGATTTCAAGATAGATGCCTGGCAGAAGGCCAAGCACATGCCATAGCCGTACAACATGCTCGACCGACATGGCCGGCGAGATTATCAGGTGGCTGGGCTGAAGCCGCGCCCAGACGAAGTCGCCTTTCGGCTGCGGCATTCCTGACAACAGCCCCCGGCAGTAGGCCGGCACCGCCTCGCTCACCAGAATCCGCATAGCGGTTGCCGTGCTGTCGACCAAGGCTTCTCTCGATGTCCAGTCAGCTTCGGAAAACGGCACCTGCCCGAGAATGTCACCCTCGTCAAAACCGGCGGACATCTTGTGGAGCGTGACGCCGCCATGAGCCGCATACCGGCCGTCCACGGCCAAGCGCTGGATCGGGTGGGGCCCTCGATAGTCGGGGAGCAGCGCCGGGTGGAGGTTGACCCCGCCTTTGGAAAAATGGCCAAGAACCTCTTGAGGGATCAAGACAGGCAAAGTGTAGCAGACCAGCACATCGGCGCGGACGTCAGACAATTGCCGACCAAGCGCATTCCAATCGTAAGGGCGGCCAAATTCGATAAACTTGACAGGCGTGTTACCGATAAACCGCCTGAGCAGCAGCTTGCGTTGAAGCCTTCGCCGGAAATTGCCAATGCTGAAACCGGTGGGACGACGCCGGAACCCGGGCACGATGATCGCGCCAATTGCATTTCCAGCCTCTAGCCAGCCGGCGAGCAGAGGCCCCGTATAGTTAGAGATATCGAGGACAAAAACGGCTGTGATCGGCTCCGAGTGATCGGTCGATTCGATCGGCCTCATCTTCGGCGGCTCAAACGGGCCGACAGATCAGGGCGAGCTTGTCAGGTCGGCTGAGTGGAAGGCGATGCCAAGGCAGTTACAACCGAAAGACGCTCGCGTTTTACAAACACTGGCTTTTCGTAAACTTTTTTCACGGCCCGTCTCCCGAAATCAACTCTTCCTGCGCAATTGGACCGCGATACGGCAGGCTGTCAACCGCCTGACCGTGTTTGCCTACCGCACCGCATTCGCCGTTGACGAAGTTGTTCGAAGGGCGCTTTCGCACATTGGTGAAAGCTCGATGGCTTCACCGACGCGACAAGACGCGCTGACTGAAGGGGTTTGGATGCGATGATCTGCTCGACGACACCGTCGAGCAGCAATGCAGGGCAAATCGCAGTTGCGAATCTACGAAACCGCCGTCTCGCGAACCGGCAGCTTCCAGCCTGGCCTGACGAAGTGGCAGGTGTATCCGTTGGGATATTTCTCCAGATAGTCCTGATGCTCGGGCTCGGCTTCCCAGAATGGACCAACGGGTGCGACTTCGGTGACGACCTTGCCCGGCCACAGGCCCGAGGCATCGACATCGGCGATGGTGTCCTCGGCGACGCGCTTCTGTTCCTCGCTGGTGTAATAGATCGCCGAGCGATAACTCGTCCCGACATCGTTGCCCTGGCGGTTGCGGGTCGTCGGATCGTGGATCTGGAAAAAGCGTTCCAGCAGCGTGCGAAAGCTTATGATGGCCGGATCGAAATTGATCTCGATGGCTTCTGCGTGGGTGCCGTGGTTGCGGTAGGTGGCGTTGAGCACGTCGCCGCCGCTGTAGCCGACACGGGTGGAGATGACGCCGGGATAGCGCCGTATCAAATCCTGCATGCCCCAGAAACAGCCGCCGGCAAGGACTGCACGTTCGGTCGAAGTCGCCATGTCACGTCTCCTCAAAAGCAATTCCAGGAAAAGTGTGTAGCGGTTTTCCGTCTGGAATTGCGTAAAAGCAAGTGGTCTCGCCATAAATGGGCATTGTCACCTGCTTCGTCCAGCGGACGCGGTGGATCTACTTCAGTTGCTCGTTTTGGGCGAGGCTGTCGATCAAACCCGGTAGCTTCAGGCCAGGCGGAATGGCGGCAAAGCTGATCGCCACCGGTGGTGCCCTGAGCGACCAGTCGAAAAGAACGGTCTTGACGGGGATGTTGCCCAGCCACGCCAGCAGCCGAGGTGGCACGCCGCTCCCGGGCCAGACCAGGAGCATGCCGTGATCGCGCAGCCGCTGGCTGGTGATCCAGGGGGCGAGCCGCATGTCGAGGTCGGTGAAGATCGACGGCTTGTCATAGGCGTTGAGGCCCGCCAGCAACGCGATGCGGGTATCGCCGCCGACGATGTCGAGCCGACCGGGCACCGCCGCGTGCCAGACCGCCTCGGCTTCGTCCGAAATCTGCCGCGCTGGCCAGCAGACGGCATCCATGCGCCCGCGCAAATTGCAACTCGTCCAGCGGATGCCCGCATAGGCACCGGACATGCCGAGGATGCAGGCGAACGCGCAGATCGCCAGCCGTCGCAGTTCGACGGCGCCGAGCCGATGACCCAGCAAGGCGAGCGCCACAACGCCGACCAGATTGTACATCGGCGCGCCCCACGCCTCGCCGGCGCCGGTGAACAGCGAAGCCACCATGACAAGCACCGCCGGACCAAGCCCCATCCACACGAGATAGGCCAGCGCGCCGCGCTCGATGGGCTGTTCCGGCGCGGGCGAACGCCGCAACAGCCCCGATATCGCCAGCACCAGCAATAAGCCGCAGAGCCCCGCCATTTGGACACCGATATAGTAAAGGCGGGCGCGGTGGACCAACACCCATTCATCGCGGCCGGCGACATAGGTCAGCGGCAGGAAATCGATGCGGTAGAGCTGGACGGCCAGCGGCGCGGCGACGGCGAGGAAAACCGCGAGCCCAAGCCAGGGCCAGGGCGTGGCGAGCCGGTTGCGTGCCCGTGTGTCCGACAACAGCCAGATCGCCCCGAAGAGCAACAGCAACCCGGTGGAAAACTTGGCATAGAGCCCGACGCCCGACACCAGTCCGAGCGGCAGCCACCAGCCCGGCCCACCGCCACGGCCCGCACGCCACAGCAGCCAGCAGATTGCGGCCCAGAAGGGCATCTGCGCGTAATCATGATTGAACTGCGGTGTCGGCCAGCCGAAGAAATACAATGACGGCATCAAAAGCACGGCGGCCAGCGCGCGGGTTCTCCCGAGCATGTCGCGGGCCAGCAGGTAGACGAAGACGAAGGTCGCCGAGACGACAAGCTGGGCGAGCAGATATTGCGGCCAGCGGAACGATCCGGTCAGAAGATGGCTGATCTCGAGCAGCCAGCCGGGGAGCTGCGGATGCTTGTAGGTCAAAAGCACCCATTCGCGGCCCCACATGAAGCTCTCGACGACATCGCCGGGCGGGGCGGCATCGACAAGCGCCGGAACCACGGTCCAGCACAGGATCTGCGTCAGGCATAAAAGCGCCAGGCCGGCTTCTGGATAGCGCATCAGACCCGGCCAGATCGACGACTGCCGCCAGTCGCCTGGAACAGAACTGCCGACCGGCAGCCAACCGTTCATGGGTTCGTCGATTCGCGTCATGCGGTGGATAAATCACACCGGACGGTTTTACGAACAGCCCAGAACTTGAAGCTTACGAAAATGTATACTTGGCCGACCATGGCAAAACCAAGATTGAGGCAGAGTTTCGCGCCACCATGCCGCCTCTCCCGTCATCACATGCCAGCAAGACAACAATGGAACACGCCATCCCGCAGCACCCTGAACATGCCGGGCATGGCGCCTTGGGCGTGATCGCGGCAGGTGTCGCCTACGCCTGACCGGCTCCCGTCCCCAAAAAAGCATCCAGGATTTGAAAAATGCGCCACCACCATGCCGTCATTCATTACCGTGCGCTCGATTTCTGGATGGCCCGTGCGGCCGTTCTCGTCATCATCTGCCTGCAGCTTCTGGTCATCAACAATCTCTCATTCGGGCCGCGCTGGGTGGCGCCCGCGCTGGAGGCGGCCCTGCTGCTGCCCTTGTCGGTGGCCACCGCCTGGACACAGGCCGCCACCCGAAAGGCGGTCGAGGACCACGAGTGGCATGCGATCGGCCAGTTTCGGGTCATGATCCGCAGAACAGCCCTGACCATGACCGCCATCATCAGCATCATGAATTGCGGTTCGCTGGTCCTGCTGGTGCGTGCCTTGCTGGAGGGCCATGCCGGCAACAGCGGTACGACGCTGCTGATCGACGCACTCAACATCTGGGTTACCAACGTCATCGTGTTTGCCTTGTGGTTCTGGAGCACCGACCGCGGCGGTCCGCCGACCTGCGGCCTCGTCAAGCTCGCACAGGCCGATTTCCTGTTCGCGCAGATGACGTTGAACGACCGTGAGCTTCGAGATTGGCTGCCCGGCTTCGTCGATTATTTCTTCCTCGCCTTCACCAATGCGACCGCATTTTCGCCCACCGATACCTTGCCACTCTCCCAGCGCGCCAAGCTGCTGATGATGGCCGAGGCCATGATCTCGCTGCTGACCATCGCGCTGGTCGCGGCACGCGCGGTCAACATCCTCGCTTGATCGGCCCGACACGCGAAAATAGCCCGCCCGGCGAACCGGAACGGGCTATTTTGGGTTGTCTTCGATGATTGGAATGCAGCGCCGAACTAGTGGCGCTTGCCCAGCCTGTAGCTGTTGCCGCCCAGCAGGTTGACGCCGAGCCCGCTCAGAACGCCACCGACGATGTTGGTCTTGTTGCCGTTCAGAATGCCTGAGACGACATTGCCGCTCAGGATGTTGTTGCCGCTGAGCACGTCGTTCAGCGCGGTGATCTTGCCAAGGTCGATGGATGGCGAAACATTGATCAGGCTGCCCGAATTGCCTCCCCAGCCGCCCGAACCTCCGCACCCACAACCTGCCTCGGCGGCTCCACGGACGATGCAACTGCAACAGCGGCTAAAATAACAGTGAACTTGTTCATGAAAGCTACTCCCGTTTGATGATGGAGATGGCTTCCGTCTTCTGTGGTCTACCTCTTGTTTAACAATATATGAACACTTCATCCGCTCAAGTCTTTATCTAGTTTCGGTGCATCAATCAAAAATTAACAATAATCATTATGCATAACCGACATGATTAACTTGCTTGTGACAACGGGCGATGACGAGACCGGTCAGATCGAATGCCGCTCAGCAATAGCCGATCGGAAATACAAAAAAGCCGCCCCGGCGTGAGCCGAAGCGGGCAGCGGTCGTTTCTGGAAATGAGAGCAGCGCCGCGCCAGGTTGCCTGCCTCGGTAATTCCGAGGCAGTAGCCAACAGACGACGCGGTGCCAATAGCTACTCCTCCACCCCCGGCTTGAATCTCCGCACCACAAACTCGAACAGCACGTCCGAAATCCACATGGCGCAGACGCCGATCAGGAAGGCAGCCGCCAGCGTGGTGGTGTCGTCGGCGGGATCGGGCATCGGCAGGCCGGCGATCCTGGCGTAGGAAACCGCCGGCAGCGTCAGGTAGGCCGCCGCAAGTGCGCCGCAGATCGGCGAGGCCACCATTTCGCGCAGCTTGTAGCGATGCCGCGACAGCGCGCGCAGAACGCCGCCGGCGAGACCCGCCGCCACGACCGGTCCCTTGATGCCGAGCAGGTCGAAAAGATCGTTCATCATGGCCTCCAGCCGCAAAGTTTCTGGCCCTTTTCGTTGTGAGCCAGGATCGCCGCCACCGACGCATCGGAAAGGGTCGCCGCCTCTGCCCTTGTCGGCCGGAGGGGATGCCCGGCCGCGCAGAACGACCCGCCTGATTTGGTGCAGCCGGCCAGCAGAAGCGAGAGCGCTATGATTTTGACCATCTGGCCAGCCTCCCCCTGTTGTCGTCCGGCGCCCGGCCGGCGACGGCATCGTCGATCTTCTGGGCTTCGGTGCGCGCCGCTGCGTCGGCGGCATCCTGCCTGGCCTTCTGGCTGGCCTTGCCCTTGGCATAGGCGGTCCAGACACCGGCAAGCGCGGCGCCCATTGCCAGAAGATACGGCCAGGCCTGGCCAAGCAGCGCGAGGGCGAGTGTTCCCATCTCATGTCTCCTTGGCCGGCGGCGCGACCATGCCGCGCGGCCCGTCACGCACCGCGTTGATGATGATCTTGGCAAGGGCAATGGCGCCGCTGATCTGAAGCGCGGTGCGGTTGCCCACCCCGAGCAGCGTCCAGTCGAAGCCGGCGAGCGCGCCGCCGCAGATGATGGCGATCAGCGTGTTGAGGAGATTGTGCAGCGCATTGGTGTTGAACCATGTCATTGAAACAGGCCCCCGAAAAAATCGGCGACCCGATGCCGCAAGGCCGCGAGCGCTCCGGCCATGAGAACGAGGATGCCGGCCGCGGCAGCCGTCTTGCCGCCGGACGCCGGCTGCACGGGCTGGGTCGCCGGCATCACATCAGCCGATGTCTCAAACCTGGGCGACGCCGGCGCGGCCACCGGTGCCGCGGGGCCCTGCGCCGACATCAGCAGGGCCTGAACCCGCACCGACCTGACACGATCGGACCAGCCGCGCCCGAATGTTGCCCATGTCGGCAACCGCTTGAGGAACGCCAGCCGCGCATCGCAAAGCGCATCGATGGTGACGCCGGCCGGCTTTGCCTTGGCCGCCGCGACGGTGACCGGTCCGATCCGCCCGTCCTGCGCAACGCCGACGGCCGCCTGCAAATATTTGGCCGCCCGGCCAGGCCCGCTGTTGACGGCGAAATCGAACACCGCATGGTCGACGCCATCGGGCAATTCGGCGCCGAGCACAGCGTACCAGTAGAAGCGGCGATAAACGGTGGCGACCTGCGCGTCGCTGATCGCACGCAGATCCGCCTTCGTCGCGTCGGCCTTCACATAGCGGCGGAAGCTGGCAAGCGTCACGCCCTTCATGGTGGCGCCGCCGGGGTCAGCCGGATTGTCCGACCACCCGCCTTCCGATTTGAGAACAAGCGCAAGCGCCCGAGCGAAGTTGCGGTCCATGGTGGTTTTCCTTCTTCGAATGATTTGGCTATGGTCGGCGCCGGGGAGCGGGCTGATGGATGATGAGCGACGCAAGGACCTAGTGATACTCGCCGCGCCGTGGGCTAAGCACAGCGCTAAGTTTCGTGCGAACGCAGCGACGAAGGCTGGCTAAATCAGAACCCACGACGGCGGGCTCTTGCTTCTCTACGACAGCGGGTGGGAAGTCATTCGACCCGGCGACAGCAACGCGGAAACTGGCTGACACAACCCGAGCGCCCGCCGTCCCTGCCGGCTTACGGGACGGGGAACGTCCCATTGCTCTCAGGCTGTCTGGTTTGTCTGGAACAGGTACGACCCTCTGAGGGCGCATACCCATGCCGAGCGGCGCAGTCTACATAAGGTTGACGATGGCGCTCGCACTATTTGTCCCTTGGTAGCGAGCCGCGACGGTTCTTCGGTTGGCTGCGAAAACTCCGGCAATTCTTACGGCACAGCTATAGCCGATGGCCGACGAACCGGCCTGCGAAGAAGGGTTGGCGAGATCGTCTTTACCCGACGCGCCGCAAGAACGGATAGTTCCCGGGATCAAGCATTGATCTCAGACCCCAGCGAGGCAAAGTTATCCGGGAACACAGGGTCACGACCACCACCGGCAGCAGCAGCATCGGCATCATCGCCACTCGATTGTAATAAGGCAGGCCGCTCGCTGCCATGTAGATCACGGTCATGACAATGCAGTATTTAGCCAAGCGCGCATCCGATTGCTTTTCGGCCTTGTGAAGCAGCAGGACGCTCACGACACACTGGAACAGTGAGTAGTAGAAGAACAGCGCCTTGTAGCCCACCTGATAAGTCAAGAACGCGTTGGTTGAGTACTGGGTGTAAAGCCCAGTCCATAAAAGGATCGGGGTGACGATCATCCCAGATAGAACAGTGATGTAATCGGTGACATAGCCGACGAACGTCAGGACAACGACCGCGACAAACAGCTTGCCGGACCTCGGCAAGAAGTCGGTGAGGATGTACACGCTCACGAACAATGCGGCGCTGTAATGGCTACCTATAGCGAGCGCCGCGAAGAGGACGGCCCAACGTTTTTGCCGATAATTCACCGCCCGAAAAAAGGCGAGAATGAATATCAGCGAAAACCCTTGCCTTAGCGTGTTTTGCCCGAGCTGTTCAAACCATGGCAGCATGATGAAGGCCACGGTAGCTAGTGCGCCAAGAAGCACATTGTTGCACTGCCGGGAGGCGTAGAAGAAATAGGCTGCGATCATCATCATGCTGTTTGCCAGCATGCTGTCGGAGAGCGAAAATCCCAGGTTTGCATACAGCCAGTGCATTGCTAGGAACACGCGCTCGTGCGCTACAGATGTCATATAGAGGACAAAGCCAGTTCGCGTCGCATAGGAGAAACCACGCGAATAGCTGACGATGTCGCCATCGGCTGTGTATGCCACGTAGTTGGCATAGTCAGTCCTCGAAACCGCAAATAGCATCACTGGCACTAAGCAGGCCAGTGCCGGGAACCAATTCTGGCGAACGGGCCGCATTCGACTCTCTCGTATAACGATGGCTGCAACCATTGCTCAACTCTTGCAATTTAATCAATGCCCATGGCGGCCGGCTGCCAAAACCCGGCAACAGCCCCGGCGCCGCGTCGATAAGCGTTATTGACGTTCTTTGCTTGGCTGGCCGCTCCTTGGTATGGGTCTGCGCTCGTGCTGCTGGCGAGGATGGACCATGATCGAAAGAGGCACCAAGGACAAAGACGCCCCATTCGATGAAGAAGCTGAGCTTCAGATCATGACCAACGAGATGGTATGGTTGGCGATCATCGTGCTTGGCCCGACCGCAACCTATTTCGTCTACTTGTGGATCGTCCCGCTGTTCAGTGCGCTTCGGTAGCCGATCAATACTCGATATAGTCGACCGTCACGCCAAGCCCGGACAGAGCGACGCCGGACCCGGCAGAGTTGGAGTTGAGGATCAACACGTCCCCAGGCTCCAGATATGCGCCGGCCGGGCTCGCAGTGACCCCGGCATCTCGCGACACAAAGGCAGTGAACCCGGTTGCGGTCGTGTCGATTGTCGCAGCGTTCGCAGATGAGCCTGCCCGATACCGCCGCAGGATGAGGTTCCGGTAGTTGGAGCCGCTTGCGGCAACGTCGGCGAGCACCTGATAGCTGGCCCGGGCGACAAGGCAACGACGCCGCGCGACGAACACGCACTTGTTCACGGTGCCGGTCGCCGAGTAGTCGCCCGCGATCGCCGTGATGCTCTCGCCGAACGTGTGCTTCTGCGCATCCCCTTGAAAAGTGACGGTGCCCCTGACGCGGTTGTTTTTGCCCCACCGGATGGAGTAGGGGTGGAGGAGATATTCCCACCTTACCAGCCCCTCAATGGTACGCCAGACAGCCGTGCCGTCGGCAATCCGCTGGTCGGTTCCGCTCGGGCCACCCGACGCCGCAGAGGTGCCGGCTGTCATGCAGATAAAGTAGGCACTCCCATTCCTCCGCACAGCATCAACCGCATAAGGTGTAAAGGCAGCCCACGCGGCAATGGATGCGCTGCCATCGTCGGTCACGGACAGTGCCGTCCCGGTTGGTCCCCCGCTGCTTGCCGAACGGCCCTCGGTGGTCGCACGGTAGAAATTTCCCCCGTTCGTCACCATGGCGTTGCGCTTGTAGATCGTGTCGGCAGCCCACGAGGCAATTGCGGTGCTGTCCCCATTGAGGTTCACGCTGCCCTCAATGTCGCACTCATCGACCGTAGCGCAACCTGCTCGCTGGTGTAGCGCGGTGATGACAAGGTCAGCCTGGGTTGATCCTGAAGTGTTGTTGCCCCGAGTGATAAGGCGACGCACTTTTACGCTCGATGGGGATTGAATACTGATGCCACCTTTATCGGAAGCCTCGATGCGCATCCCATCGATGTCGATATCAAGGTCTGACCATCCTATCTGATCGGCGTTGGCTACGCCTGAAAAGCAAGTAAAGGCGTGGTTGAAACCGCAGATCGCACGATAAGACGTTATGTCCTTGAGCTTCAGGTTGACGGCTTCGCGGATCCAGAAATACCCATGATCATCAAGCGTGATGTTCTGTAGCGTGATGTCCTGCACTGGACCCGTGCCTGCATGGCCGCCAGCCGCCCAATCCCACCCGATGTAGAAGGCAGGGGCCGTGGTCGAGCCGATGGCCGAGCCGCTGATGTTGGACAAAATAATGCGCTTGCTGACCTGAAAATTTCTGACAGCAGTACCGGCCACGTACTCTGCAAAAGTATCTGGCGTCGTCGTCTTGTAGTTGATGGTCGCGATGTTGCCGGTGTTGTGGACCGAGAAATCGCCGATCGACGCATCGATCTGGTCGTTGATGTCTATGCACTGGTTAACGCGCGCGACCGATTTGAAGACCCCGCCTCGGATCACGACAAGCTGGCTTGTGCCGTCGAGATCGATCGCCTCCGAGAAGTCCTCGAAAATGAAGTTGGTCATCACGAAGCTGTCGACATAGCGGACATTGAATCCGCCTGTCATTTTCTGGTGACGATGGCCGTTCACCTGCACGTTCTTGCTGTTCTGAATGTGGGTATAATAGCCGCGACGGCCGCCACTCGACTCGGCCTTGGTGTTGATAAACCGCAGACCATCAACGCCCACGGCGTAAAGGAAACGCTGGTTGCTGTTCGTCGCGTCGCCGTCATTGTTGGAATCGAAGGTGACGCCGTCGAACGCGATATTCTTGCGAGCGCCGACTGTCATATTTTTGTCGGTCGAGAAGACCGGTTGAATGTCGGTAGCGACAACACTTGCCCGGCTCACGCCATGCAGCACTGCTTCATGTCCGCTGAAGGTAACATTGTCGGCGGTCAGTGCCACCGCGCGATAGACATTGGCAGTGGTGTTGCCGAGCGTGAATGGCGAGACCGAGCCGGGCACCATCTTGTAGATGCCGGACGGAAACTCTACGCCGCCCGAACCCAGATTGTGCGCGGTCTGCACGGCTGCGGCATCATCAGTCGAGTTGTTTTTCCGGGCACCCTTCTGCGAAGCCGTCGGCGTGTCAGAGAGCGTGTATCCGACGACCGTCACGCCATCGTGCAAGGTGATCACGAGGTCGCCGGTCGTCGTGCCATTTTTGCGATAGACGCCGCCGCTGCCTGCCACATGGTTGCCGTCGTAGAATGCCGTGCGGATGTAGTCGGGCGCGACATCCGGCGAGAATGCTTCAGCCGTCGCTTTGGTAGCGAACTGAGGATCCATGACGGTCGTCATAGCGCCCGTTACGAGATCGAGAATTTCCTGTGCCGCCTCCTGAAGATCGCCGACGGCGTCGTCGGAGAGGTAGAAGCTGATCACGATGTTGTCAGTCCCGATCACCGGGTTATCGGTCTGGAAAGCGTAGACCTTGCTGGAGTTCGCGTTGCCCTGCTGGACATGCACCGTCGTTCCCTTCTGCATGGTGCGCCCGGTGCGGGCATCGGCGGCGCGGAACCATCGGCCTTCGCTTACCGTATAGATACCGTTTTGCGTCTGGTCGGCCTGGTCCTTGACCAGCACGCGGTCGCCCACCTCCGTCGCCACCCCGTCGATGGTCTGAAGGCCGAAAAACGCAATGCTGGCGGTCGTTGCCAGACAAACGGGTTCGCGCTCGCCGGTCAGAAGGCGAACGGCGGCGGCTGAAGATCGGGCCATGCTGGCTTGCTCCATGAAAAAAGCCCGCAAAAGCGAGGCTGAAAAAAGATTTTGGTCTTGCAATGCAGCGAGCCCATCCCTCGGGCCTGCCGATCAGCCGGCTGATGACATCAGTGGCGATTGTGATGGCGCAGCGGCGTCGAACTTCTCAGCAGAATCAAACCTCCTGAAGCCGCACAACGGCGTTCCAGCCATAGGTCTTTGCCGCGACGCCGGTAACGGTCACCTCAATTCCGGAAGCCCCAGCGGTGACCGACGCGTCGAGCGATGCGGCGTCGGTTGCATATTCGCCGATCACCGTTTTGGTGATCGCACCTTCGATCGCCAGGGTTCCGCCCGTGTTGCGGATCACCCCGGCGAACACATAGCCGGCGCTGGTCGACGATGAACCATCCGTGCGGCGGGCAGCGACATCGACGGTGAACTTTGCGCCTTGCCCTGGCCTGATCGGAACAAAGCTGTTTCCGGCTTCGAAGACCATAAGAACGGGCGTTGCGTCCGGCGTCGATTTATAGCCCTTGAAAAGATCGCCGCCCCGGTTTCCTTCAATCAGCGCTATGTGCGATCCGTCATCGGTTGGCTTGCCCGTCGCCGTGCCGGAGTAGATGTTGCCCCGCACCTCGATGTTCGGCGAGGATCCGCTGACTTTCACGTCGTTGACGACACTGCCGGTCGTCGCCTTGAAAAGGCCACCCGTCGCCCTCTGCCGTTCGCTCGATAGTGTCGACAGGGCGACATAGGACGATCGCGCATCCGCGATGCCTGCATGGGTTTGCGACATGTCGCCGTTCAATCGAACGCCGATGGAAGCGGCTGCGCCGCCCATGTCGACAAGCGTGTCAGCCGACACAATGGTCTCATCCGCCGCGCTGAAGACGCCATAGGCATTGGCCTGGGTGAACCCAAAGATGCGGCCGGCGCCAATCCTGACGCCGCGCGAGATCTGTTGCCCGGCCGGGGTTTCGATATAGATGCCCTGATGTGTCGCCTGGATGTCGAAGGACAGCAGGCGAAGATCTTCGATATGATGGCCGGTGCCGGCGCGAATGCCTTGCTGCACGCCTTCCGTCACCAGGCTGCGCACCTCGATATCCTTGGCCCCTCGCAGCACCAGACCATAAAGGCCATCCCTGGATTTGGCACTGATGCGAAGGCGTTTGTACTTCAACACCGATCCGGCGGGCACAGCGCTGCGGGTGAAGGCGACGGCCGCACCAAGCTGAACGCCGCCAAGCTGCGTCCAGTCGATATCCACCTCGATATCGCTCACCGGCCAGTCGTCGTCGCTCTCTGCATCGAAACCGTTCAAATAGGCACTCACGCGAGCGCGGCGGACAAACACGTGACTTGTGCCGGAAACATCGTCGTTGATGGTGACGATGTTGCGCGCCGTGTCGCCCCTGGCGTCGTCGATGTAGACCCAGTTGGAATCGGCAATGCGGTAGTGATCGCCTTGCGCACCGGTGAGCGTGCCATGCTCGATCGTGACGCCTGAAATGCCGCTGATGTTGAAAACGCCAAAGCCGTTCGGAGCCGCGACATGATTCCAGGCGCCGTTGACCTTTGGAGCGATGATGCGGTTGTCGCCCTTCAGGTTGAATAGGTGCGTGGCCTCCTCGGTGCGCTGTAAAAGCGCCTTGTCGTCAAACTCGACCATCAGCCCCTGCGGAATGTCGATATTGCCGGCCAGCGAAAATGTGCCAGCCGGGATGATCACCCTGCCCTGCCCGGCGGCAGCAATGGCGTTGACGATCGCGGTCCTGTTGTTGCCGGCTGCCGTGTCGGCGCCCGCAGCGCGAATGTTGATCTCCTTTGCCCTCGGTGCGTTGATGATGTCGAAGCCGGCTTTCGCCCCATCTTGCAGCGTGATCGCCAGGCCGCCCCCGCCAGCCGAAATGGTGCCATTCTTCCTGTAGAGGGCTTGGCCGTCGCCGACCTGCGAATAGCCGGCAGTCCTGATATAATCCGGCGCGATCGCCGGTGAGTATGCCTCTGCCGTCGCCTTGGTTGCGAATTGCGGATCGAGCACCGTCGTCATGGCGCCCGTCGCCACGTCCGCCGCGGCCTGGGCCCGGTCGATGATGCCTTGCGCGGCTGCCTGGATATCGCCGACGGTGTCGTCGGACTGGTAAAACGACAGCACAATGTCGTCGGCACCGATCACGGGGCTCACTGTCTGGAAGGCATAGACGAAAGCGGCCGAAGCCGTGCCCTCCTGGACATGCACCGTCGTTCCCTTCTGCATGGTGCGCCCCGTGCGCGCATCGGCGGCGCGGTACCAGTAGCCTTCCGAGGCCGTATAGATGCCGTTCAGCCTGGCGTCCGCCTGATCCTTGACCAGCACCCGGTCGCCGGTCGCTGTCTGGACGCCGTCAACCATTTTGAGGCCCTGGATCCAGGCAACGCCGTCGATGACGATCGTCTCCAGGTTCGCCGTCGTTGCCAGGCGCACGGGTTCGCGCTCGCCGGTCAACAGGCGAACGGCGGCGGTTGCAGGTCGGGCCATAAGGCTTGCTCCATGAAAAAAGCCCCGCGCAAGCGAGGCTGTGAAAAGGGTCTGATTTTGGGGCGTGGGCGCGTCGGGAGGTTAACCCCCGTCACATGGGTGGGACCGATAAAAGTGCGCTGTCACCGTAACTGCAGCACAAGGTCGGCATCAGCCTTTTCGCCTCGGTCAGCAACCCAGTTGCCGCGCTTTTCGCACGCACTATCGATCTTTTAGATAATTTCGCGCCCAGGCTCTTGCTTCGGGGCTGCCTACATTTGGCGAGTCGTGCTCTTGCACTATTTTCTTTGTCTAGATTTCACTCCGATCCGTATCGATAGAATTCATAAAAGTGCATCGTCACCGTAATCCCCCTCCGGGGAGATGTCGGGCAGGACGAGGGGGGCGCCGTAGAACGCCAGCCAGCACCGCAATTCCAATCAGAAAACAGCGTTCAACCTGCGAAGTTGTTGTCCACGAACATCTTGGCAAATTGCTGGGGCGTAAGCGTTACATTATTGACACGGGCGATTTCGAGATTCTTTGCCCACATATCCCGGATTGCTGCCGGCATTCCCTCGGGCATGTGCATGGCTTGGGCAATTGCATCATGCCATTGTCCGTCGCCGCCATAGATAGATTGCAGTTTGGGGGCCATCTTTTTCAAGCCACCCTCCGACTCTTGAGAAAGTTCTCCAATGGCCCAGAGCACATAAAGCTCCAGCAGCCTAAGCAGCGGCTGTCCATCGTAACGTGGGTTAGTCGCCATGTTTCCCCTCACGCATCATTGGTGGCGTATTCGATGAGTCTTTGGCAGATAGCCGACAGGCTGGGCTTTTCCTTCAGTGAAGCTACCCAGGCCTCGGTAAATTCAATCGCAATGAATATCTCGATGAAATATGTAAGCCCCGCTTTGGCTGCCGCCTTCGGAGGCACCGTGCTATCGTCGGGTGCGGTCGCAACCATTGCATTGGAATCTTCAGTCCAAGGCTCCGCCACATAAATCGTGTCATCCTCGTCAAAGTCCGACAACCGTCCAACAATATCCAACAACTTGATTATTTTCCCCATAAAGAAAATCCTCCTCGACGATTCGGGTGCAATGCTTTCTGAAAGATAGTCCCAGGATCATGCTGCGATCTAGGGACAAGTTGCATCACACCGGCTTTTATGTCGTGGTGCCAAGTGTAGCCGGGGGGCGCTCTTCGGGGAACGAGCCCCCTCTTTGTCCGCTGGAGGTTAATTCCCGCATCTTGCAGAGCTTTCGCGAAATCCGGCTCTCTTTCCATTAGCACCAGCAGGGCTTCGTTGGCCGCCTGGAAATGGCGTGGGCGCGAAACGTTCGGATATAATGCAGAATCTATCTCTGTCTCGAACACCACACTATAGAATTGACCGGTCGGCCCTCGACTAACGCCGTCGCCTGCTTCTTCTGTCAGCGGTTCGGACCCGGGTGTAGGTAAGTCGTCTACGCCTTTGTAAAGATCCGCTCCTTCAGAAAGAGCGTCCTCCGTCGAGTCGGCGAGCTTGCCGCTGCTTCTGCGAACAAGCGCCTCGGCCCCCTCCGCTAGGTCGTCGGACCGCCTCAAGACCTGCGAGAGTTCCTTAACCAAAGGCCCCGCAATCTTGCCGGCTTGTTGCAGGCCGACGGATACCAATTTCTCGGTGGGGAGCGTTCCTAAGACATTGAGAATGGTGTCGCCGACGTTGCCAGACATCGCGGACGCAACAGCCTTATCGGCCGCGACCATGGGCGCAATGCCGAGCAGCGAGATGCCCTGCTCGCCGGCTCCCTCGGAGCCAACCAGCATCCGCGCCAGATTACGCCGCACGCTGCTTGGCTTACTATCGCCGGCGATAAGGTAGCCAAGCTTATCTTGGGGCGTAGGAATGTAATTCGTGACTTCTACATGCGAGTCCCGCAGACCCAACTCGGCTGCTTGGCGCAGATCGAGCAGCATTTCGGGGTCGACTATCCAATCGCGACGTGTTCGATCAGCTAGGCTTCTCTCTGTCTGCGCTGCACTTGTCCGAATTAGGTGGTCTAGCATTGCCTTTTGGGCAGCTTCGGTAGGCAGTGCAGCAAAGAGGTTGTTTAGGGCGGGATCTTGCGGGTTTGTTCCGTTTTTGAGTCCGTCGACGACGCCTCCCGCCACGGAATTGGGCAGCGGTTGAATCTTCTCGAAGCCCAGTTGCTGCTGAGCGGCGATCGAGCCGATGATGGCTGCCTGATAGTCTTCCGGCGTCGAAAGATTGTTCCAAGCCGCATCGAGATTCGCGAACGTCTTACGTACATAGCCACCCGGATCGCCCTGCCTCTCTTTGAGCGTGAGGTCGGCGGCCGTGGCTATTACTTCATGACGCGCGCTGTCCTCTTCCGGCGTAGCACTATCGGCCTTGGGCGAGGACTCTTTAACTCTGGCCAAAACGGCCTCATTCGACATGCCACGCATGCTGTAGAATTGCCGACTGACATCCATTGCTTGGCTGAAGGCTTGGAAGCGCCTGACGCCTTCGGTGGCGCCGTAGAGAGCGATGAACTGCTCCGGAGTCTGCACGGGGCCGGAATAGGTTCCAGTTTCCCTGATGGAGCTTGGCGCATTCTGTTCGGCGAGGCCGATGCTGGTTCGTGTTTCGACCTGCCGTGCGATCTCAGCGGTCCGCGCTTTCTGGGCCAACGCTGGCCTGTCTTCAGGCGGGATGTCGTCCCGGACAACCTGCACCGCTCGCTCATATGGCGTCGGCTCGCCAAGGCGATCGTCCCTTGGCGCCACAGAACTTGTGGTATTTGCCTGCGGGCCACCAACCGCCTCGGCCGTATCATCTTTGATCCGGCTGCCAGCCCGCCCCGCACCCAGCATCTCAGCCGCCCGCTTCGGATCCTGGGCAATCATTGCCTGGACCAGCGCCTTGGCCGTGTTGGTGCGCCAGGTGGCCTCGGCTGTTTGCCGAATGATCGAGTTGCCGATCTTGGCGATCAGGTCGAAGCCGCTCTGCCGGATCGCCTCGAATGTCTCGGCGTCGTTCGGGTCGCCCTGTGCGATGGAACCCGTGGACATGTTGTCGATCTTGGTCCACTCGGCCAACTCATAGTCGTCGCGCTGCTGGAGCTGCCGCTGCGCCATGCGCCGCGCGCCAATCGCGCGCATCGTCTCCTTCTGCCTGGCGAAACCAGCGCGCTGACTCTCGGGCATGTTGGGCAAGGCATCATCGAACAGCGTGTCGAACAGGCCTGTTTTGACCACCTCGCCGGTGCGCGGGTCGACCTGGCCGTACATGGTTTCATGCAGGCCGCTGCCGTCGGCCGGCGCGTTCGCGGCCACCTCGTCTTCCGCCTGCGCGATCCGGCCGTTGAACCGGCGGCGCGCCAGCTCGGCGTCGAACGCCTCTTGCTGGTCCCTCATCTGCTGGTAGCGCTCGGCGATAGCCGAGAACTGGTCGCCAAGACCCTGCATGGCGCCGCCAATCGGCGATCCCCCGGGGTACGGCACCGCATTGCCGGCATCGAGCCGGCGCTGCGCTATGTGGAGCGGAATGGTGGCCATCAGTAGAGGCCTCCGGTGGACGAGCCGCCCGGCGGCGGTGGGAAGGCGCCCTTGCCGAAGGTCACGGCCTTGGTCGGGTCGTAGAGGCCGGAGAGACCCGATACGAGATTGCTGCCGGCCTTGAAGATCGAGGCCGTGACCGCCTGCTTGCCGGAGAAGCGCGAGAGCGCGGCTTGCGTATTGAGACTGTTCTGGCGCAGTTTCGAGCCGTACTGGATCGCGTCGAGATCAAGCTGGCCCTGCCTGGCATTGGCGGCCAGCACCTCGGCCGGCGAGCCTGATATGCCGACGCCCGAGGCGCCGGCCTGCGCACGCGCCTGGCCCAGCAGGAGATCCTGCTTATGGCGCTCCTGGCTCTGCTCGAAGGCGGAACTCTGCGCCTCGGCCTGCGCTTGCTGCCCGTAGGCCTTGGCCTGATAGTCGGCCATCTGCTTCGACTGCTGGCCTTCGACCAGCGCGCCGCCAACAGAAAGGGCGGTGCCGATAAGGGCAAGTGTGCACATGCGTTCAGCCTCGTTCGCCAAAGGAGGTGTTTGCGGGAATGAATTTGCTTTTGACGCCGTCCACCGGCGCGCCGAGCGCCGGGCGCGGGTCGAGCGCACCGCCGGGGGTGAGGAACGACACAAGCAGCCTGTCGGCCTGCAACGCCGGCCGGCTGAGACGGGCGGGTGCAGCGGCCCGCGGGCCGGCCATGGCGGCGCGGCGGGTCGTGGTCAGATTGATCTTCAGCTCGGCGACGCCGGCGGCATCGAACAGGCCGTTGGCGGTGGCAATGGTGCGGGCGAGCGCATCGGCCTCGAACAATTCCTGGCGCAGCAGTTCGACCAGCCGGCGGGCGCTGCCCCAGCGCTCGCCAAGCGTTGCAGCTTTGGCCTTGATCTCGTCGCCAAGCGCGGCGATGTCGGCCCGCGCTTCGCCTTGCGCGGCCTCCGCACGGCGCTTGCCGGCGGCGTCGATGGTCTTTTCCAGCAGCCCGATCTGGTCGTTGCAGTCGTCCAGCGCGGCACGCGCGGCGGCCAGGTCGCCATCGCCGAAGACCGCGCGGTCCTCGGCTTGCGCCAGTTCGGTTCTGCAGTGAAGCGCGTCGTTGAGGTCGGTGTCGAGCAAGGCGATGACGGCGGCGAATTCGGCAGCCGTCCGCGCCATCCCGAGGATTTCGGCATGGGGAGATGTCATTTCGGGGATCCTTTGGTGAATTGTTATCTCCCCACTCGAGGGGGAGATGGCCGGCAGGCCAGAGGGGGGTCGGCACGACCGGGTGCGACCTACCGCGGCAGATGAGATTGGCGCTTCGCGTGGAGCGTCGGCATCCTCTTTCAACGTGGAGGAGGTTGGCGTCCGGTCGAACCGACCCCCTCTGTCGCCTCCGGCGACATCTCCCCCTCAAGGGGGGAAATCACCATCTTCAACGCCGGCGCTCTACGGCTCGGCGTCGAACACCGGCGTGAACGCACGGATCGTGCAGGGCGTCGGGTTGACATGGCGGATCCGCACTCGGCCCGGCCCTTCCCAGCTGTCGTCGATCGGCACCTCGACATTGCCGGTGAACAGCGTTGCCCGCCCGTCCGGCGCGATGATCGAGGGCATGCGCACCGGCTCCCAGCGGCCGCGCATCAAGGACTGGACTTGAAGCCCCGTGGTGTCGGTCTCCAGCAGCGACAGGATCACCTTCGCCACCTTCTTGCGGCGGCCGATGATGGAGCCGTCGCGGCCGCCGACATCGAGCTCCAGCGTGTCGGCGCCCGCCGCGTAGGGCAGGCCGAGTTGCCATTTGGCGGCGGTAGAACCGCCCGGCAGCGTGACGGTGCCGCCGCCGCTGACGGTCAGCCCGCGATAGACCTTGCCGTCGGCGAGCACATCGACGGACTGGCCGGCAAGGTGCATGGCGCCGCCCACCGTGGTGACCGCAAGACCCGCGTAGGACAGGCCGCAATCGACCTCGAAGGCGTCCGCGATGGCGCCGTATTCGAACGGCGCGGTCTTGATCTCGATGTAGCGCCTGGTCACGCCGCCAATGCTGCGCTTCACGATCAGCCAGAGATCGTCATTGCCGTCCTGGCCGGGGGTGACCGCAGCGCTTTCGACATCAGCCCAATTTGAACCATCGGAGCCCGCCCCGCTGACGTTGCCGCCCAGGCGATGCCGGTGCATGCCGCGCACCTCCTGGCTCGGCTGATGGGTGTAGCCGCCAAGCTCGCCATTCTCGAGCGGGAACCACAGCAACGGGTCGGGATCGGTCTGGAAGGCGAGCTCGACCACACCCTTTTTGGGAATATGCTCGGAGACCTGGCCGACATCGTCCGAAGCAAAACGGCTCTGCGCCGTCTGCGTCAGCTCGGCGATCGATTTGCGCGAGCGTGTGACATAGAGGAACGACTGGCCGGCATCCACCGGGCGGATGCGGGCGCAGCCAAAGGTGCGCGAGCGCCGGTTCTTGAACGAGGAGGGCGTCAGCGCCTCGTCGATGCCCGAGCCCGACAGGGCGCGGATGCCGCCTGAGGTGCCGATCAGAAGCGCGCCGTCGCTGTCGGCGATCCAGACAATGTCGTTGGCCTGGCCGCCGCCCGCCTGGACGAACTCCAGCGCATCGTCGTCCTTCTCGCCGAGAGCGAAATTGTCGAAGTCGCCGGTGGCCGAGGCATAGACCGAGAATTTGCGGCTGAAGGCCAGCCGCTCCTCATAGAGCGAGCCGCTCTCCACATGTTTTCCGGGAACAAACGTACCGAGCCGCCAGCGCGTGATCGGGTTCATGTTCGGCAGCGCATGGCCGTAGAGGATCACTTTGACCACCGTGGTGCTGGTGCGGCTGGTGATCCTCGCCCACCGCCAGATGCCGTCGGCGCCCAACAAGCGGATGGCGCGGCCGACATCGGTCGCCTGGAAGCCGGTGTCATTGTTGATGCCGATGCTTGAAGACGCGGTGATGTCGAACGGCGTCTGGTCGAATGCGGCGACATGGATCGCAAGCTCGGCCGAAACGCTGCTTTCGGCATCATCGCCGCCACCGCCGCTGAACACCAGTTGATGATATTCAAAGGCCGATTTGTTCGTGAATTCGTAGAAGCGCGTCTCGCCATTGCCCCAGCCGAGCTCGCCCGTACGAGTATCCAGGGTGACCCAGTTGGTGCCATCATTGGAACCCTGCAATTCCCAGGCGGTGAAGAAATCATAATTGCCCGTTGCCACCCGTGACGTGGTGATCCAGTAGGCATCGGCCACGCGCTGTGAACCGCCGGCATTGCGGAACCGGATATAGCCGTCACCGCCGCCAGAGATCTGGATATCCTGCGTCTTGTCGCGGTCGAACATCTGCCAGGCAGAGGCGCTGCCGCTGCCGGTGGAAGCGGTGCCGGAAGGCGTCGTGTTGCTGGTCATCTGCGGCGTCAGATGCCCGGTGTCGGACGGTGTCAGCGTCGTCGCCGTGTCGTTGACCGGGTCGTAGGGACCGTCGAGGAATTCAAAATCCGTCAGAGCCCACGCCGTGTGTGCGCTGCGCGTCAGCACCTTGGGCGGATAGTCCCGGTGAGTGACCCACATCTGGTCGGCCGACTGGACATAGGCGAGCTCGAACAGGTCCGCCTCGAGATAGGGCGAAGCGACCTCCACCGTGTCGACGCGCGCGCCATAGGCATGGACGCGGATGTACCGGTCGCCGAATTCGAGCGCATAGGCTTGATCGGCCGAGAAGATGAACGGGATCAGCCGCGTCGTCTTCGCGGAAATCTTCACCTCGCCGGCAAAATAGGTGCCGCCGCGCTTGCGGATGCCGCCATGCGGCAGGGTGATGAAGTTCTCGCATTTGGCCAGCGCCGCCCGATAGAAGTCGAGCGAGGCGCGTGCATGCAGGCGCGGCGAGATCTCGCCGCGGGTGAAGACGTCCTGGACGGGATAGAGCGTCGTCATCAGCGCGCAATCCTGTTGTCGCCGCGCTGATTGGACCACGAGGCGGTGTAGAGCCGGCTGCCGCGCTGGATGGCGTTGGCGTTGAGCGCCGCGTCCAGCGCCCGGTCATAGGCCGAGCGGGCAATATCGATCATGCCTGACTTGTGCGTCAGCGGATGCGCCACCTTGACGGCAAGGGCCGCCACCAGAACCTCGGTGAACAGCGCATCCCAGTCGTTGGGATCGGTGAGGTTGGCGACGTAACGGATGGTCAGCGGGCCGGACTGGTCGGAATAGATCAGCCCCGCCTCCTGGCGCCACGAAATCGGCACGCCGTCCGGCTCGCCATCACGGGTCAGCGGCAGCGGCCGCAGGCAGTCGGCCGGCAGTTCATAGGCAAAGGTCAAGCCGCAATCGCTGCCGGTGTCCGCCCCGGCAACCGTGGCGCGCAGGATGGCGAACACCCAGGCACATTTGGTAAGTTCTGCTTCCCTTGCGAGGTCGAAATGCAAGTTGAGCAGCCGTGCCGCCTTGACGTCCTGATCGAGACTGTCGATCGGCGCCTCGTCGAGCACGGCCAGCGCCATGTTGGCGATATCGAGCGGGGTGATGGCCATGGGTCAGCGCCTCGTCCATGTGGGTCGGGTCATGATTTTCTCCGGGCATGAAAAAAGCCGCTGCGAAGCGGCTGGGGGTTTGGATGGCGATATTCAGAGATCGTGCTCTACGCCCCCTCCGATCTCCCTTCGTGGGGTTGAAGAGTGGTCCGCGTAGCGGACGGAAAGCCAACTGCTTGGCTTTCCGAATGACGAAAGCCGGCAGGACGGAGGGGGCGCTAAGAAATATTGTCAGAACGAGGAATTACGGCGGCAGCGCACTATTTTCCAAGTCTCAGTCCGGACATGCTATCGACAAAACGCGCGAGATCTCCGGCATCTCACTGTTATTCGTGATTCCAACCCTTAATATCGGACGAAATCCACTAATCGAGCAATTCGAAAGATGGAAACTTACGTACCACCCAAGCCATGGAGATAGATATCCATCCCGGCTTGTAACTTTCCCATCCTTGCTGCAAGAAACGCTCGCGCTGGATTCCTCATTCACGAAAACGAGGTGGTACGTCGTTCCAGATCCTGCCGCTTCATCCAGTTTGGTGCCTGCAATTTCCAGCGTTCCGCCCACAAATCCGTCCTTCTCAAGCTTGACGAGAAGAGGGCTGCAATAAACAAAAATTGCAGCAGCCACCAAGATAGTTGCGGTCGTCAGAACCATCACTTTCTTCATTTTCTTTTCTCGTGAAAGATCATTGCCGGAGGCAGTGAAGTCTGAAGTAGTCCGGCCTCCAGGGCAAGGCGCGCGATTTCGTCGGGCGCGACCCCGGGTAAAGCTTCGCCCAACACACGGCCGACATTGTTATTTATCAAATCCATCGCGCGCTCATATCGGTCATTCGGATGGGATATCTCATAGGCATCCGATATCTTCTTCGCTTCGTTGACCCCAAGCGATTGCGCCATCTTGGCCGACCATTCGGCATGTCTCAAAGCACCCGCTGCATTATTGACGCCTGGATGAGATTGGAGCGATGCCGTTCCCATGAGGAATTGCGGTGACAATGCACTATTTCCAGTTCTCAGTCTGAAGATTCACTGCAGTCACATGGGTGCGGCCGACAAAAATGAGCCGTCGTCGCAATTCAAAAGCGTAATCCCGTTACTGTTCGTAAGGCTCGACCACGGCAAACGGTATTCCCAACGACTCCAGCAGATCGAGAATGCGTTGCGAGATGACGAGGCGATAATCTGCTGCGATACCGAAGTCGTCGCGGCCAGCCTCGCCATTCACTTTCAACCAGACAAATGGCGGAAGTTCCTGCCCAGGCTGGTCCTCATGGAACTCTTCGGAGGTTGTCACTTCGACTTCGGCGAACGTCGCACCTGAAAAGCCCATCTTGTGCAGAGCGCGCTGGGTTTCTTCGGTGGCGAGGTAACACGGGAACGTCGTAACGAGCACATCGCCGAACCAGCCCTCTACCTCGTAGTGAAGCTTGGTCACAATCGGCGGATGGACACTCGTGTCAAGAACGGTGTGGTTGCCAAGCCCACCAGCAACGTTCGGTTCTATGTAAAAATATTGCATCACTCACCTATCGGAGGATTGAACAGATTTCAGTATTTCTTATCGAGGTAATGGCGATTATTGATCATCCCCGTTGACGGGGAGAAGGTCCCGGCAGGAGGTTGAGGGGCAGCGAAGGTCTGAAAATCTGGCGCTACAGAACGCCCAATCCGCGAAGTTGTTGTCCACGAATATCTCGGCAAATCTCTCGGGCGGGAGGGTCGTGCCGTTGACGCGAGCGATTTTGAGATTCCTTGCCCACATATCCCGATTGCTGCCGGGATTCCTCCGGGCATGTGCATGGCTTGGGCAATTGCGTGATGCCACCGTCCATCGCCACCAAACAGAGATTGCAGTTTGGGGGCCATTCTTTTCAAGCCCTCTTCCGACTCTTGAGAAAGTTCTCCGATCGCCCAGAGCACATAAACATCCAGCAGTCTAAGCAGCGGCTGTCCGTCATAACGTGGGTTAGTCGACATTTAACCTCTCACGCATCATAGGTGGCATAATAAATAACGCGTTCGCAGATAGCGGAAACGCTTGGCTTTTCTTTCTGCGGATGCAACCAAAGCCTCGGTAATCTCGATCGCAAGGTTGATTTCGAGAAAGTATGCCAGGCCCTCTTTAGCTGCCTCGGCTGGTACCAACACCCCATCCTGCTGAGGCAAAACCATTGCGTCTGAATCCTCGGTCCAAGGCTCCGCCGCGTAGATTGTGGGCTCCGCTGCGTAGACCGGGTCCTCCTCGTCAAATTCCGACAACCGTCCAACGATATCCAGCAACTTCATTTTTTCCCCATAGGGAAAATCCTCCTCGGCCATTCGGATGCAGTGTCTTCTGGAATTACGGTGACAGTGCACGCTGCAGTCACATGGTGCAGCCGACAAAAGACGGACTGTTATCGCATTCAACAAGCGTAATCCGTTACTGCTCGTAGGGTTCGACCACTGCAAACGGTATTCCCAATGATTCCAGCAAATCAAGAATGCGCTCCGAGATGACAAGGCGATAGTTTGCTGCGATCCCGAAGTCGTCGCGGCCAGCCTTCCCATTCACTTTCAACCAGACGAAAGGTGGAAGTTCCTGCCCAGGTTGATATTCATGAAACTCTTCGGATGTCGTCACTTCGGCTTCAGCGAACGTCGCACCCGAAAAACCTATGTTCTGCAGTGCACGCTGGGTTTCTTCGGTGACGAGGTAACACGGGAACGTCGTAACGAGCACATCACCGGTCCAGCCCTCTACCACGTAGTGGAGCTTGGTCACAATCGGAGGATGGACGCTGGGGTCCAAAACGGTGTTTCTGCCAAGCCCACCAGCCACATCAGGTCTGATATAGAAATACTGCATTATCCACCTATTGGAGGGTTGAACAGATGTCCGTATTTTTTGTCGATATAAGCCACGTAGTCCAGCACCTGCTGACGAGTGGCCTGAGGATGCGACGCATAAAATTCGTCCCATTCGTATCGGAAAATTTTGTTGTGCAAGAGGTTGTCCAAGCTTTTAGGAATCCCACGCAGATTCTGAAGCGAGTGCATCTCCTCTTCGGCCACGAGCCCGAGATATCTGTTCAAGATTTGCTGCTCAGCCGCGTGGTGGACCACAACTTCACCCTCCAGTTTCGGGTTCGCGTCGAGAAACGTTTTGCGGTAATTTTTTGAAAGAGCCTTGCCAAACGATGCCCCCGCGTACTTTATCTTTGAGGGGTCTCTCGCGATTGACTTTATTATTTCAAGAAGCTCGGCCTTGTCGGGCTTTGCACCTGTGCCCAAGCGGTAAGCGGCCTTATTTGCTGCATTTACTGCACGAGCCTCCGCACCGACGGCTTGGCGAGCCACCGCGCCCTCAGCGGCAAGCTCCGATGTGGCGCGCGAACCACTTGTTGCAAACTCCTCCAGCGGTTTGGCAAACTTGCCGGTCCCGCCGCGGATATGGCCAAGCCTTTTGCAACAGCTTCGCCGACTGTCTCTAATGCCAAGCGCCCTTCAGCAACCGCCCCCGAGCCAGGGGTGGCGGGCAGTTGCTCAAGGAAACCCAAAGGAGAATCGTGCAGATCCTGGAGAGCTATCCCAATGTCATGCGGGATTCGGCCTAGGGCCTCGAAACCCTCGCTCAGATAATCGCCGAAGTCGTCCGCAGCTCGTTGGAGTGCAGACCGGGCTTCGCCAGGAGGCGCTGATGGAAGCCGTCCTTGCACTGTCGCAGCAGTGACGATCGGGCCGACTTGGGCCGATCGAGAAAGGCCAGCTTGATCCAACTGCTGAGATAAGGCCTGGCGGACACCCGGATCGGGCGCTGCTGCTAGAAGATCACGCAGGATGATGTCCTTCTTAGCCTGCGGCATGTTTTTGTCGCCGAAGGTGTCAGCTATGCTTTGGACAACGGCCTTCGGCAGAGGTTGAGGGGTCTCGATGCCGAGTTGCCTCTGGGCTGCGACAGAGACGGCGATGGCCCATTTGTACGCCTCCGGATTGCCGGTCTCCGACTTGCCATCCGGGCTCGTTGTCGCCTTCCACGCGGCGTCGACATTGGGGAAGACCTCGCGGACGTAGCCAGCAGGGTCCGCCCGCCTCATGTCCAGGGTCTTGAGCGCAGCGGCAGCCGTAACCCGATACCGTGTCTCCTCTTCGTTGGAGCCGACCGGCCCAGGCTCCGCATCGCGCAGCGCTGCGTGGATCGCCTGGTTGGGCATCGTCCGCATGCCAAAGGCTTGGCGGCCGACATCCATCTTCAAGCTGAAGTCTTGGTACCGATCGCCGCCCTCCTCGGCGCCATAACGGCGGCGAAGTCGGCGGGGCTGGGCATCTTGCCGGAATAGCTTCCCGTATTGGCGATCGCGTTCGGGGCGTTCTGCGCAGCGAGAGCGATGTTGGTGCGCGCCTCGATCAATTGGGCCGTATTCGCGGCGTGTGCCTGGTTGATCAGCCGCTGAATGTCATCTGGAGACAGGTCGGCGAGATGGTCGGTTGCGGGCTTGATCGCCGTATCAGGCGCCGGAGCAATGTCCCCAAACGCCTGCGCCACGCGCTCGTCTGGCGTGAGCTTGCCAACGCGATCGCCTTTCGCGGCAGCCGCCTCTGATCTGCCCGAGGCAAGAACCCAAGTGATCGGCTGAACGTCTCCCGAAGACTCTTCCGGGGTCCTGACACCAAACGTCTCCAGCGCGCGTTTCGGATCCTTGGCGATCAGCGCCTCGAAACGCGTCTTGGCCGCGGTGCCGAACCAGTCCTTCACCTTCTGCTGTCTGATCCCGGGGTCGAGCCCCATCTTGGCGATCAAGTCGAGCCCTTCCTGGCGGGCTACTTCGAAGGTGACAGGATCGTCGGGATCGGCGTTGCCGATGGCGATGCCGCTGGTCGTGAGCACCGTGTCGACCTGCGCTTGTTCATAGTCTTCGCGCTGCTGAAGCTGCCGCTGCGCCATGCGCAGCGAGCCAACCCTGCGCATCGTCTCCTTGTGCTCGGCGAAAGCGGCGCGCTGGCTCTCAGGCATGTTCGGCAAAGCCTTGTCGAACAGCCTGTCGAACAGGCCGGTCTTGACGACCCTGCCGTCGTACGCATTGACCTGGCCGTACATGGTCTCATGCAGGCCGGCGCCGTCAGCCGGGGCGTTGGCCGTCACCTCATCTTCCGCCTGCGCGATCTGGCCGTGGAAGCGGCGGCGGGCCAATTCGGCGTCGAACGCCTCCTGCTGGTCCTTCATCTGCTGGTAGCGCTCGGCGACAGCGGAAAGGTGATCGCCCAGCCCGTGCATGGCGCCGCCGATTGGCGACCCCTGCGGATATTGCGGCGCGTTGCCGGTGTCGAGCCGGCGCTGGCCAATGGAAAGGGGGATGATGTGTACCATGGCTGTTCCCTGCTCACGAAGCACTGAGGGCTGAACGGCCGAAAATCACCCGGCCGCTGCGGCACGGCCGGCAATGGCGCTCGAGGCCGATGCCTTCGTCGGATCCGGATTTTGGAGAGGCCGCCAACGAGCGTGTTGCCCACGCATTGATTCGGCGGGCCAATCCTGTGCCGGCGACGGATTCCGGCTCTGTTTGTCACGCCAGGATCGGAACATGGTCGGCGCCAAGTTTAGAAAAGAAGCGGGAGCGCATCGCCCCCGCCCCCCGCCTCGGTCCTATCAGGCCTCGGTCGTCTTCAGCGCGATGAACGTCATGTTCTTGACGCTCGACGCGGTGCGGTCCCAGTTCGCAGCCAGCGCCAGTTCCGCATCGGTGGCGAATTCGCCGGCCGAGGAGGCGTCGAGGAAGCGGGTGCCGGGCACATGCGGCACAAAATGCCGGCGGCCGACCATTTCGGTGATGCCGCCGCCATGGCCCTGGCGCGGCTTGCGGTCGAACTCCAGCGGGCCGCCCTCGGTGTTGACCGGCAGCTCGTTCCACAGGATCGCCTTGTCCTTGAACATGAAGGCGGTGTAGACGCCCGCCGTGACCGGGATATCGTCGTCGACCACGGCCCGCAGACCCATATAATAGGGGATCAGCGGTCCGCCCTGCTCGGAAGACGGCACATAGTCGATGAGGTCGGCGAGCTTCAGCGCCTTCATCTGCTTGGAGTGCATCCAGATCGTCTTGAACTTGTCCGCGCGGTCGCCCATCAGATAGGCGGCCTCGATGATGTCGGTGTCGACGATGGAGGCGCCGGTGGTGCGCACCAGGTCGCCGCCGTCATTGGCGACGTTGTCAGCGACGACGCCTTTCAGGATGCCGAGCAGGGTCAGCTTGTTGGCGCGCTGCCAGTACTCGGTCTGCCGCTTGACGATCAGCTTCTGCGGATCGTCGCCGGCTAGGATCGAGGTCAGGTCCGGAACGCCCCACGCCTGGGCGCGGACATTGCGGGCGGCGACCTCGCGGCGCGAGCCGATCTTCTTCATCTCGATGGAATCAGCCGGATCGTCATTGACCGGTTCGGACGGATCGTTGCCGAGGTCCTTCCAGCCGGGCATGTCGACGGAGCGGCCGCCCATCGACAGCTTTGACGAGATGGCCGGGTCGGAAAACAGGATTCCGGCCTGGTAGATCTCGAGCGACTGCACATGTTCCTCGAAAGCATATTGCGCATAGACGGACGGAACGATCGCGTCCGCGATACGGGTGTAGGCATCTGCCATTTTTCTCTTCCTTCAGGTTTGGGTTGGCGGCGGGTGCCCCCTCACCCAGCCTCTGCTTCGCTCGGCTGACCTCTCCGGGGGAGAGGAGACTTGCGACGTCGGCGCGCCTCTTCTCCCTGACGAGGAGAAGGTGGACGCGAAGCGGCCGGATGAGGGGCGTTTCAGTGCGGCTGATCGATCGTCAGCGCGGGTTGTTGGGCATCCAGCGGTCGGGGTTCTCCCCGGCCTCGCGAGCCAGCCGTCGGGCGCGGGCGGGGTCGCTTTTGACGAGGGCTGAGATATCAGTCAGGTTGCGTTCGCCGGCGGCGTTGCGCTTGAACGGATTGGCTCCGCTCCGACCAGCACCGCCGTCGATCGTGTCTTCGCGGAACATCGCCTCGCCGATCGCCTGGAACGCCCTGGCGATCTGCGGATCGGTCAGCGCCCCGTTGGGCAGAAGGATGCCCTTCGCCTTGTAGGCGTCGACCAGGCCGAGCTTTTTCATCGCCCGGTTGGCGACCTCCAGCTTCTGGCGAAAGCCGTCGCTGTCGGTCGGTCCCCAGTCCCTGACAAGGTCGTCATGGGTGGCTTCGACCGAGCGGGCGAGCGCGGTTTCCTGACGCGCGGCCTGCTCGGCCATGTAGCCGACGAACTTGTCATGATAGGCCTGCGCGGTCTTCGGCGAAGCACCCGCCTCGACCGCCCAGGCCTTGGATGCGTTGGCGAGTTCGTCCGAATAGGCGAAGTTTTCCGGCAGTCCTTCCGGCCTGATGTATTCGACCTTCTCGGACGAGGTGACCGGACGCATGGCCTCGGGCAGCCGGGCATGAAACCGGTCCCAGTCTTCCCGCGATGCGTCCGGGGCGGGAACGCGCAGGCTCTCACCCTGCTGCCGCTCCAGCTCCGCATAGGATGTGAAAACCCGATCGAGGCTTTCAGGCTTGGTCCAGCCCTTGGTTTCAGCGAGCTTGCGGTTGCCTTCGGAAAGACCGTCAAACCAACTTTTGGCGGCAGGCGCGGCGGACCCGTTGTCCGCGCCTGCCGGTGACTGTGCCGGGTTGCCCGCCGGCTGCGCACGCGCCGCCACGGACCCGGCGTCTGCCAGATCTGTCATGTGTGAGATTCCTTTGTTGAGGTTAGAAAAGACCCGACGGCAAAAGCTTGGTATCTCCCCCCTCGAGGGGGAGATGGCCGGCAGGCCAGAGGGGGTCGCCGCGCGTGGAGCGCCAACTTCATTCGTCGCCGGGAGTCGCGCCCAGTCGAACCGACCCCCTCTGTCGCCTTCGGCGACATCTCCCCCTCGAGGGGGGAGATTAGCGCTTAGACGTCGCCCCAGTTCTCCCAAAGCAGCGTGATTGTTCCGGTCACGGCAATCGTCCCGTCAGCGTCGATATCGGAACCGGTTGCAAACGCGAGGTTGAGATGGAGATCGACCGGCGTCGTGGTGCCATCCAGCGTCACTGCGGCGGCGATGTCGGCAACCGAAGCCGTGGACAGTGCGGCGCCGGCGCCGTCGAGCGTGCGGGCCGTCGACGCCAGCACATTGACCATGGTTCCAGCCAGCGTCGCGCTCGATGCCGCCGCCGAACCGAGCGACCAGTTCAGCGCTGCATTGTCGTTGATGGTCGCCGCGCGGGTACCGAGCACAGCGAACTGCAATCTTGCCGTGCCGCCCTTGATGCGCACCTTGCCCTCGATGAAGTCGAAGATCTTTTGGGCAGCATAGGCCAGCGCATCGGTGACCGGCACCTGCATGCCGGCGAAGGTGAAGACGGTGCGATACGATCCGCCCTGCCCTGTGGTGACGGCTTTCAGGCCGGGCCTGGGCGGGGCAAGGCCGGCCTCGCGGGCGGCGGCGCGGACAAGCGTCCGGGGAAGACCTCGGGTCATGGCATTTCTCCATTGGTGAGTGAAATTCTGGAAGCCCGACCGAGTGAACCCCGGCACCGGGCCGAACCATCGAAGGCTGAATCATTTTGACAAGGAGCGGCGCTAGCGCCTTGTTCGAAAGAGGTGTTTTCGGCCCTCGGCCCATCAACGCCCGAGAAACCATGTCTTATATCGTGAGGCCGCGTGCCCCCGTTCCGCCGCAATGCGAACGCACGGGACGAGCCATAGGGATTTCAGGCCTTCAAGGGAGACCGCACATGAACTTTCACAAAGCCATAGCCGCCGTGCTGATGACTGCAGCACTGGCAGGCTGCGCGCAGACCGAGGGGCAGCAGCGGGCCGGGACCGGCGCGCTGATCGGCGGCGCCGGCGGCGCCCTCGTCGGCCAGGCCATCGGCGGCAACACCGAAAGCACGCTCATCGGCGCCGGTGCCGGCGCCCTGCTCGGCGCGGTTGTCGGCAGCTCCACCACGCCGCAGCGCCGCGGCGAACAGATGTGCCGCTACCAGGACCGCCGCGGCCGCATCTACACGGCACCCTGCGACGACCGGTACTACAACGGCGATTATTGAGGCGCTGATCTTCCCTTCTCCCCCCTGTGGGAGAAGGTGGCCGCGCAGCGGCCGGATGAGGGGTGTTCCAGCTTGGCGACACCCTTTTCCGAATTGCGGTGACAGTGCACTATTTTCCAGTTCTCAGCCCAAACGTTCGCTGCAGTCACATCGGTGCAGCCGACAAATGAACTGTCATCGCAATTAAAAAGCGCGATCCCGTTACTGTTCGTAGGGTTCGACCACTGCAAACGGTATTCCCAACGACTCCAGCAAATCAAGAATGCGTTTAGAAATGACGAGACGGAAGGGTGTTGCGATCCCGAAATCGTCGCGGCCAGCCTTCCCGTTTACCTTCAGCCAGACGAAAGGTGGTAGCTCCAGCCCGGGTTGATCCTCTTGACACTCTTCCGAGGTAGTCACCTCGGCCTCGGCGAACGTCGCACCTGAAAAGCCCATCTTCTGCAGTGCGCGCTGGGTTTCTTCAGTAACGAGGAAACAGGGGAATGTCGCAACGATCACATCGCCGAACCAGCCTTCTACCTCATAGTGAAGCTTGGTCACGATTGGCGGATGGACGCTCGAGTCGAGAACGGTGTTTTCGCCGATCCCGCCAGCGACGTTCGGCCTTATTTTGAAGTATCCGGTCGACCCGTTGGTCGGATGCCCCCCGTGCCGCCTCATGTGTCTCTCCCGCGAATTTCGCCCTCAGGCCAGCAATCCATCGCTTCAACACCGCCCCCCAAAGAGCCAGGGCCGAGGCCATCAAGACGCTTCAAAAGGCTCAATCAAGGCATTGGAGATCCCCAATGGCTTGAGGGCATCGAGCACGCGCTCGGAAACGACTAGGCGGAGATCTTTCGCCATTCCGAAATCATCGCGACCGGCATCCCCGTTCACTTTCAGCCATACGAAGGGCGGAAGCTTCTGGTCCGGTTGCATTTCCTCGAACAATTCAGAAGTGGTCACCTCGACCTTGTCGAAGGTTACGCCTGAAAATTCACTCTTGAGAATTTTCTCTGCAACATCTTCGGTGACTAGATAGCACGGGAATGACGCCACCATCCTGTCCCCCAACCACCCATCAAACTCATAATGTAAACGGGTTACGAGAGGGGGATGGACACTCGCGTCCAAAATGATGTTATCGCCAAAACCACCAGATACCTCTGGCTCAAGATAATAATATATTTTCATAATTTATTGATCTCAGGAAAATCGAAATCTGACTTAGAGGCCGGTCCATGCAAATTTTCTACGATGTCTTTATACTTACTACCAACAACTTCAACCACTTCGAAATATTGAAATCCCATCAGCCTTCCAACGATTTTTTTGAGGAAATCGAATTCTTCTTTGCTCCTTAAATCTCTTCTATCAAGCAAGAATTCATTCAGAGCCTTAGAGGTGCCAAGAATTAATTGCACAATAGCCTCTGCATCATCTCTGCGGAGATTGTCTACCATTTAATTCGTCCTTCAATGCCCGTAATTTTCCATACACCTGGCCATACAATAGTGGAATGGTGCTCCGTCGTACGTGCCGGTGGGCAGTGTGGCGTTGGTGCAAAAGTCGATACACAAATTCCTCGCGACTGACTTTGATATACCAGCTACCTCGACGGAAGGATAGATGTTCTCATTTTGTTCATACATTGCGGACGCGGTCTGCTGGTTCTCCAACGCCTCAGAACGTTGCCCGCTCCCCGAATTCGGTTCAGACGCATCGGTTGATGCATCTAGTGTACCTGCTTCCGTGTCGCTCGCATGGTGCAGCAGTTCACGGATATCTAGTGCGCTGGTCGGGTCGGCCGAGAATGAATTTGGCAAGGGTTGGATGTTCTCAAAATCCAACTGTTCTTGAGCAGCAATAGAACGGGCAATTGCGACTTGATAGGCGGCCGGATCGTTGCCGTCCGGGCTCGTTGCCGCCCTCCACGCGGCGTCGACATTGGCGAAGACATCGCGAACGTAGCCAGCAGGGTCCGCCCGCCTCATGCCCAGAGTCTTGAGCGCAGCGGCAGCCGTAACCTGATACCGTGTCTGCTCGTCCTCGGAACTGCCCGCCGCAGGCTCGGCATCACGCAGTGCTGCGTGGATCGCCTGGATGGGCATCGTCCGCATGCCAAAGGCTTGGCGGCCGACATCCATCTTTACGCTGAAGTCCTGGTACCGATTGCCGCCCTCCTCCGCGCCATAAACGGCCGCGAAGTCAGCGGGGCTGGGCATCTTGCCGGAATAGCTGCCCGTATTGGCGATTGCGTCCGGAGCGTTCTGCGAAGCGAGGGCGATGTTGGTGCGCGCCTCGATCAGTTGGGCCGTGGTCGCGGCGTGTGCCTGGTCGATCAGCCGCTGAAAGTCATCTGGAGATAGGTCGGCGAGATGGTCGGCTGCCGGCTTGGTCGCGATCAGATCGGGCGCCGGAGCACGGTCCTTAAACGCCTGCGCCACTGCTTCATCAGGTGTTTTCTTGCCGAGGCGGTCGCCGGAGGCCTCGCTGCCGGAGGCCGGCGTCCCGACACCAAATATCTCCAACGCCCGTTTCGGATCCTTGGCGATCAACGCCTCGAAGCGCGTCTTGGCCGCAGTGCCGAACCAATCCTTCACCTTCTGCTGTCTGATCCCTGGGTCGAGCCCCATCTTGTCGATCAGGTCGAGCCCTTCCTGGCGGGCTGCTTCGAAGGTCACGTGATCGTCGGGATTGGCTTTGCCGATGGCGATGGCGCTGGTCTTCAG
Organism: Mesorhizobium sp. M0848; assembly: GCF_040319805.1. Lineage (NCBI taxonomy): Bacteria > Pseudomonadati > Pseudomonadota > Alphaproteobacteria > Hyphomicrobiales > Phyllobacteriaceae > Mesorhizobium > Mesorhizobium sp. M0848. The sequence continues at coordinate 90,254 of NZ_JAMYOM010000025.1, forward strand.
CGCCGTGTCGACCTCGGCCAACTCATAGTCCTGCCGGCGCTGGAGCTGCCGCAGCGCCATGCGCCGCGCGCCAACCGCGCGCATTACCTGCTTCTGCCTGGCGAAGTTGGCGCGCTGGCTCTCGGGCATATCAGGCAAGGCGACGTCAAATAGCGTGTCGAACAGGCCTGTCTTGACCACCCGGCCGGTGCGCGGATCGACCTGGCCGTACATGGTCTCATGTAGGCCGGCGCCGTCGGCCGGCGCGTTCGCCGCCACCTCATCTTCCGCCTGCGCGATCCGGCCGTTGAACCGGCGCCGTTCCAGCTCGGCGTCGAACGCCTCCTGTTGCTCCTTCATCTGCTGATAGCGCTCGGCGACAGCGGAAAACTGGTCGCGAAGACCCTGCATGGCGCCGCCGATCGGCGATCCCTGCGGGTATTGCACCGCATTGCCGGTATCGAGCCGGCGCTGGGCAATGGAGAGGGGGATGATGCTGACCATCGGCTGTTTCCTGCCCAACTGGCTTTGAACAAAAAGGGCGCGCCGGCGAGCACGGCACGGCCGGGTCGTACGCTGGCTGTCGCGTTCGCGGGTTTTGTCGGATCGATTTTTGGAAGAATCCTGGAGCAGCGGTGCTGCCCGGGCGGGTCGGCTCTGCTCGTCGTCAGCGCGGCCACGTCGCGGAGCCGCGGCGACCGCTATGTCGGGCGCGTCCGATTGATCGGAATGTCGGCGGGACAGCGTCGGCGAACAGCTACCGCTCCTCCGCCCGTGCCGCCTTCTCCAGCGCCACCAGCTGCGCGTCATCGAGCGTTAGGAACCCCATTATGTGCTGCACCACCTCGGCCCGCGCATTGCTCAAGGCGCTGTGCAGTTCGAACCCGTTGGGCGTCCGTGTCCGCGCCATCCACTCGCCATAGGACGGACGCCGGTAATAGCCGGTCGTCGCCGCGAGGTCGGCGAGCACCATCTCGCCGTCCTCGCCGGAAAACACTCGGAGATAGGCCTTGGCCAGCGCGTCGCGCGCCCTGGCAGGGCTGCCGGCCTGCCCGGCATGGGCAAAGCGTTTCCGGCTCATGCGACGCCGCCCGCCGGGCCGACAGGCTGCCCGCTTTGACCACTTTGCGCATCTTGGGCGCCGCCCAGCATGTCTTGCAACCCGTCGAGCAGGCCGCTGTCGCGCGCCTGCACCGCTGCCGGCACCGCATCCTTGGCGGCCTTGCCGGCGGTGGCGATCGCCGCCATGCCGGCCTGCGCCTGGCTTGCCTTGGCGCGGGCGTCGCGAAGGCCGTCGACCTCCTCCTTGCGGCGGAAGATGCGCTGCGGGCTGCGGCCGGCGCTCTGCACGATCTTGATCGCCTCGTCGCTGTCGATGTTGTCCATCACGCCTGGATCGAACTGCGCCATCTGCATGGCCGTCGTCACCACCTGGATGGTGTCGCGCGCTTCGGCCGAGCGCCTGAGCACGTCGAGCGGGCCGGTAAAGGTCGGCCGCACCGCCTTGCCGGCCAGGCTCTCCGGCGGCACGAAGCGGCTGTCTTCGTCATAGAGCCCCTTGTCCTCCAGAATGCCGAGCTCGCGATCGAGATTGCTGGCGAAGCCGGCCTGGATGATCGAGCCGGACGGCCCCAGCAGCGCGCCCTTTTCCTCTTGGCGGATCAGCGCCTCGGTCGCCGTCATCTGCGGGTTCTGCACCAGTGTCTGGAACAGGTTGACGAACATCATGTCGCGGATCTCGTCGGCGCGGCTCTGCGCGTAGTTGAAGGCATAGGTCGGGTTCTGCCCGGTCGAGATTGGCGCGATCAGCGGCCGGCCATTGTCGTCGATCAGCCCCGGATAATTCTCGCCCGGATTGAGCACCGGCACGTAGTCGAGCCGGGCCTTCGAGGCGGTCGCCGGATCGGTGATCTGCTGCAAGGCACGCAAGCCCGAACGGCGCACGGCATTTTCCTCGCGCACGGTCGTCAGCGCCTCGATAGCAGGCGAAATGCCATAGGGGTCGCCCTCGTAGCGGCGCCAGTTGAAGGTCGACACCGGAAAGGTGCGAAAACCGCTTTCCCGCACGATCTCCTCCTCGTCCTCGATGACGTGGTAGGAGGCGAAGGCCGTGTCGAGATATTGGTATTGGCCGCCGAGCCGGTACATCTTGCGCTCGTCGCGCGGCTCAATGCACTGGATCAGCGAGATCTTCGTCTCGCATTTGGCCGGATCGTCGACCAGAACCTTGATCTGCGCCGGCAGTTTTTCATAGCCGAGCAGCTGCGCCGCCTGCCGCGCCGTGCGCTCGTATCGGCGGTGGAAAATATCGACCTGGCCCCAGCGGTTGAGGCTGAGATAGCCCTCGACCACCGGGATCGAGGCATAGCGGATCAGCGTCGCGCCAAACCCTTCCTCGGCATAGAGATAGGCCGGGCCATAGCGCACGACATTGCGCAGGCAGGCCTGCGTCGCCGGCACGAAATTCGAATTGGCGGAGTAGCGCAGCGCAAACAGGAAATCGCGCAAGGCCTCCGCCCATTCCTTTTCCTCGTCGGTCTCCTCGTCGTTCATGGCCGCCGTCGACAGCCCGTGCCATTTTTCCGACTGCGGGATGATCAGGCTTTCCAGCCCGGCGGCCAGCCGGTTGGCGGCCGAGTTGATGGTGTTGGCATAGACGCGGGCGCCGCGCCGCTCCTGCCGCTCGGCCTGCGAGTCCTGGCTGCCGGTTCGGCGGCCGCTCCAGATATCGGGCGCATCGGGGTCGCAGAACTCCGCCACCTGCTCCCACACAGCCTCATACTGACTGCGCTCGCTCTCGAGCTCGGACTGGCGGGACAGGATATTGCGGGCGCGGGTGTCGGTCATGATGTTCTCACTTGTTTGGCGCGCCGGAGCTGCCGATTGATTGGAGATGCGGAGGGACAGCACCCCCCTCTGGCCTGCCGGCCATCTCCCCCGCATGGGGGGAGATCGGCAGTTTTGCCGACGGCGCGTTTCCTGCAACGTCGGCAATTGGCGAAAGCGGCAGCACATCCAATCTCCCCCCTTGCGGGGGAGATGTCCGGCAGGACAGAGGGGGGTGCCTCGCGCCAGCCTTCCCTTGTCATCTTTTGCCCACTTGGCGGTGCTACGAACTTGCTCGCGGCGGGTTTTGGAGGAGGTCGATGTGACGACAAGCCTTGCCGCCCTGAAAAGCCAAAGCAAACGCGCCGTGAAACGGCTCATCGGTTACGATTCCCGCAACTGGCTACGCATCCGCCAGATCGAGGCGTTCACGCTCTTTCTCGAAGCCGGCAACCGCAAGGCTTCCGACGTGATCGAGATCTCGCCCGGCTGGAACCGCTACTGGCGGGCGATGTGCCCCAATTACCGCTCGGTCGATTTTCCGGCCTTCGACATCTGCAGGGATCGCACCGACGAGCAATATTCCATCGTCATCGCCGACCAGGTGCTGGAACATGTGCGGCGGCCTCACGCGGCGGTGGAAAACATCCACGCCATGACGAGGCCCGGCGGCTGGGCGATGGTGGCGACACCGTTCCTGTTTCGGGTGCACGCCAGGCCGCACGACTACAACAGATGGACCCCGGCCGGCCTCAAGCAGCTGATGGTCGATGGCGGCTTTCCGGAAGCCAACGTCAAGGTCCACGGCTGGGGCAACAAGGCCTGCGCCAGGGCCCATATCGGCGGCCCCGTCCGCGCCTACGGCCTTTGGCGGGACTTGAGCAACGACGAGGAATACCCGCTGATGGTCTGGGCTTTTGCGAAGAAGGCGTGAGGGGCTGAAGCTGCCAATCTCCCCCCTTGCGGGGAGATGTCCGGCAGGACAGAGGGGGGTGCTGTCCCTCGGCCTATCGGCCAAACACAAAGCGCCTTCGGCTGGGCGTGAGATATGCGGAAGGGTAGCGATCCTTCACACCCCCCTCTGCCCTGCCGGGCATCTCCCCCGCAAGGGGGGAGATCGGCTAATCACCCCCGCCTTTTCATCACCCTTGCATGCCGTCGCCACACCCACCAGTCCCACACGCGCTTCCTGAAACTGCGCTTCATCGCGGTCATGGTCATAGCCCCAGCAGCACGCGGCGCTGGCCGGTGAGGCTGCCTGGCGCGAGGTCGGTCTTGATGGTGCCGGCGGTGCCGTTCCGCTGTTCGAGTTCAGCCCGCAATGCCGCCTCGCGCGCCTGCACGTCCTTGTCCTGCGCCGTCGGAGTTGGCGGCAACGGCTTCAGTTCCGGTGGTTTTTGAAACAGACACATGGTTCCAGCCTTCTCCAAGATTAGAGGTTCTTGTCCAGTCGTAGAGGAAAAAGTCTTCGCCGTTGCGGCCGTAACCCGGCAACAGGCAGCGTTGCGTCGCGCCGAGCCGACCGAGCCAGCGCAGCGCCAGTTCATTGGCGGCCAGCGCCCGCGCCTCGACCCGCCAGGCGTCCCGCGCCGCGACCTGAGGCCCAAGCACGGCGTGAAAGAACCCGGTGATCCCAGGCACGCAGCGCTTCATGCGGCGCGTGCCCCAGCTCCAGGCGATCCACAGGCCGCCGCGCTGTTCGGCAGCGCCAAAGCCGGCCTCCGGATTGCCGTCCAGCTCGGCGACATAGGCAAAGTCCTGCAGCGCTGTCAGCGCCAGCAGCGCCGGCGACCAATGGTCGAGCTGGCAGTCGATCTCGGCCCGGTCCTCAGGGCGCAAATTGGCTGCGATGTAGGACAGGTCGCGCAGCGTCGCGGGTATGATGCGAAGGGGCATGAGCAGGCCTGAGCAATAGAATGCAGTTCTCGCTTCCGGGCGGCGTCTCGGCGGCCTGCGCACTTGACCGTCCCCGTCGCCAGTGACCTACTTCGGGCATCGACGGCTACCCAGGAGACGGGCGAATGGACATTCGAGCGACACTGACGCAGCTATGCGATGCCTTCAACGCGCACGATCTCGATCGCATCATGGCGTTCTTCGCCGACGACTGCGTCCTGGAGATGCCGAGGGGAGCCGAGCCCTGGGGAACCCGTTGCGAGGGCAAGCGCAACGTACGGGACGCGCTGGCGACACGCTTCGAAGGCTTGCCCGATGTCCACTACGGCAAGGCTGAGCACTTTGCGGACGAGGCTGCCGAGACCGGCATGTCGAAATGGACCCTCACCGGCACCACCCGTGAAGGCGTGAAAAAGGAAGTCCGGGGCTGCGACTTCTACACGTTTCGCGACGGCAAGGTGATCCGCAAGGATTCTTATTGGAAGATCGTGGAGTAGCTTGCGGCGTCAATACGAATTGCGGTGGTGTGACGGGTAAGAGTGCACTGTCATCGTATTCGCTTACAGACAGGTTCTCGTCCACGCAGCCGAATGATTTTGTGCCGTTCAGACAGGATAGGGTCTATTTGCAATCCCGCTCTCGACTCGTTGCTAACATCCCCGCATACAGCGCTTATCTTCCATGAAACTCCAGCACCAAGCAGTTCAGATAACGCCAGTGATTTCAGACACAAAGATACTAAGCGACACAGTGGCTAGCGGTATCGTCTTCATTGTCCTCGCCTCGGCCACACTCTACTGCGTTCGTGAACTTTTGTCCGCGTGGAGAACAGGCTCCATTCGATCAAAAACAGGGCTCGTTCTCGAAGCTCAGACGTTCTGACTTTCCGACGCCTGGTTGGCGTTACCACCTTCGCAGTGCTTTACTTATACTTTGCCTTTTTGCTGTCGTGGGAGCGGCACTCGCCGTCTCGACTCTCTTTTTTCTGGTGGCTTTGGCTGCCAAGTTTAGCCGATAAGCTAGAATTACGGTGCCGGTGCTTCAGTCCGGAGGTTCGCTGCGGTCACATGGTGCAACCGATAAAAGTGCACTGTCACCGTAATTCACCGTAATTCGGTGTTGCGGACTACAGGCGCAGGGCCGGCGCGCCCTGTCTCTTCGTCATCCTATGGCGGAGCAAGGAGCGGAGCGACGCGGCGCAGACCATAGGATCCATGCCGTGACCTTGGAGCGCTGCTACGGCGCAGGATTCTGACGTGCCGCGTTCCCCGGCGACCATCACGGCATGGATTCTCGGGTCAAGCCCGAGAATGACGAAGTGTGGGGAGCCTTGCCCCTACCGAAACGCCCCCAGCGGGTCGCTCTGCCCCGCCTTCCGCCTTGCCGCCCTGAACTCCGCCGGATCCACCACCGCCTCCCGCAGCATCATCACGCCATAGCGGGTCGCCGCCATCAGATCGTCCCGCAACTTGACCACCTGGCCATCCCTGCGATGGAACAACCGGAATTCCTCGAACCAGTCGGCCAGCGTGGAAAACACCTTGAAGCGGCCACTCTGCATGCGGTCGAGCATCTCCATCAGCCCGGCCTCGACCGAGACCGAACCGTCGGGGAATTGCGCGTGGCGGGTCAGCATGTTCAGCCCGTGCGCCGAATATTGCCGGGCAAGCGCCACGCCCGCCCCTTCCAGCGTTTCGCGGCGGCCGTCACGCGGCCAGGCGAAGGGCAGCCATTCGCCCCATGGTTTCAAGGTCAGCGTCTGCATTGCCGGCGTCTGTTGCGAGGCCCGCGCTGATTTGGTTACGTAAACGACGTCGGCTTCCGTATCCCAGGCCAACTCGACCGCGGCCGAAGGATGGTCCCAGCCGAAATCGAGCGCGCCGAGCCTTGGCCAGTAGCGCGGCAGCCGGAACGGCTCGCAGGCGATCAGTGCCTCGGCCACCGGAAAGATGCGGCCCGAGCCCAGCACCGGAATGCCGCGCGCCCGGGCCTCGCGCTCATGCGCCGGATAGGCGGCGACGATCGCCGCGCGCTCCTGCGGCGTGTAGTGCGAGGCATCGTCGATGGTCATGAAGGTGACGTGTCGGGACATCGGGAAGTCCTGGAATCAGCTTGGGACATACCTGCTGTATCGTATTATTCGGACGCGATTTTTCGGATCAGGCGCGACGGGTATCGAGCAGGCCCCGATTGACGATCCCACGAACAGAATTGTGTTGGAAGGGGCCGCGACGTTCGCATCATCCGTCGCTACGTCGGCCGCGCCGGCGCGATCAAGGACAAGATCAAAATGAGGTGAGGAGAAGAAGCTAGATGTCAGCTACGGCCATCATAGAGCCGAAAATATTGACTAGTTCCAATTGGAGCCTCAGTGTTTCAGGCCGATCCCTTCCAAGAGATCGCACTGCGAAAGCATGAGCCGGATTATCGGGCAATTGCTTGTCCCCAATCACTGGATCGTCCAACAGGCACAGCGCTTGGATAGTACCGTCAGCGGTTTCGGACTGAAGACCCCTTAAAGTATCTGCCGTGCAGACCAACGCCCCGGCCGGCTTCTGCTTGGCCGGATCGCCCGCTATCGCTGTCGCTTGCTTGTGAATGTCACCGCCTGACATTTTATCAACACGCAGAAGCGACAGCCCCTTTTCTTCGATGTGCCCGATCGGGAACACACCAGGCTTAATGCTGCCGTCCTTCAAAAAATGTTGGGGGCTCACAACGACACGCGCTATCCGCTCGGTCGCGACTACTGGCCCCATCTCCCCATGCTTTGCTTGCTCACACGAGCAAAGCCCCTCCGAACCTGTCATGCAATCCTCAGACTAGATACATAATCTGCAACAAATCATCTGGGATCGACTTTCCATCAAAAATGGATTCGCCGCGAGCAACCATATCTTTCGGCTTCGACTTTGCATAATAGGCGAAATTGTTGCCGCCAGAGAAATGGATCGAAATCGACGTCTCGCTGCTAGTCCAAAACCATCCGACCGATCCGTCAGCCGATACAGTGGACTCTGGTGGCGTCACACCCAACGGAATGGCAAGCAGGAAAACCGCGGCACATTCGATGGCTCCAGGCATCGGTGGTTGGCTGCCAGTTCCGTCCCATCCCGCTTCAAGGTCGCGGTATCCGAGCATTTCATTAAGCACCGCTTCGCGTTGCTGCGTCACTGACGGCGACAGCGTCTTGGGAGTAAGGACACGACTGGTGACCGAGAAGTCTTTTGGAACTGTCGCCAAGTCCATCGCGCCCACGGCAAGAACCGCTGCAGCCGCCGTGATTCCCGTTAGCCAATAGCCAGCTATACCGGTCTGCGTAGCGCGCGCTGGTTGCGGTGCATCATTCTCCGATGCGGCTCTGTATGCCACGCCGAGAAATGTGGGCGCGGTCGCCGTATCGGTGTAGTCAATTGCTCGCATTCAACGCAATCCTGTCCTGCGCGGCCTTTGTCAGAAACTTAGAGATAAGCTCTTTAGAAGAATTATGCAAAAATTCAAAAAATTCACGCCCTTGTGATTTTCTAAAAAGATCACTGGATTTAATTGGATTCTGTAGATCAAGCCTAAGATAGCTATCTATGCGCAGCGCCGGCTCATTGTTCTGGTTCATGACACCGTCAAAGTTAATTCTTTCGAGCAACCGCCCAGGCATCGGCAGACCTTCAGTCCGAAACCAACCTTGATGGACATGCCACAGGTGACCGCTCTGACCAATGTTCTTGGGCAGCCAATCGCTTTTCAGGTCCAATATCTGATCGAACCGAGGGGACTTGTTACGATCCTTCCACTCGAATATGTCGACATATTGTAACAGCAGGTTAGTGATGGGATTTGATGAGATTGCTGCCACTTCAGCAGCGTCAGTCATAAGCGCCAAGGTGGTCGGGAACACTTCCGCCCATCTTGTGTAGTCGCCGCAGTTTACAAGAAGAGACTGGTCTAGCGCGCTAAGCCTCCACGCCAGAGTGCCGTCCGGTTTCACTCGGTCGAAAATCACTCCGCCGGCCGGCGCCTGCATGAACGCCGGCGGAATGCCTTCACCAACCGCAACTTGCATCATCGTCTGTCGGCTCAGCTTGGGAACTTGACCACGCCACCGGTCATGGGAGTTTACCAAGGCCTCAATTTCGGAAGAATTGAAGGCGCGACGCAGCGTGACGCCAAACACGGCCTCAACAATGGCATGCTTGCCGCTGATAGGCTCAAAGCTCAAAAGTCGTCCCCCACTCGGTCGCGCTGCGATAGCGCAACGCAAGGCACTTGTCATGTGGAACTATTTATAATCTCCAGCGAAGATGCAACCCGAGGGTGGGCTGAATCGACGACAACTACTCGGAAAGTGCGCTCCGCTATGGACGTTTGGAACCTATGCGGATCAATGGTGTAAAACCATCTGTAAAACGCTGATTTCGGCAGTCGGTAAATCAGACGCAAAGCCTTATACCATATGGTGGAGCGGGCAGCGCGAATCGAGCCCGTGCGTTCAGTTTGGAAACTGACCGTCCGAACAGTGGCCACAGGGAGGAAGTCACCCCTTCGCCATCCCCTCAATCTCTCCCGCCGAAAGAAACAACAGCACCACATCCGACATCCCAAGCAGCGGCGTGAACGTCACGATGGTGATGCCGCCCGTCGCATTGGTGCGGGTCAGGCCTTCGGAATAGATGTCGAGCGGCGGTTCCTCGTCGAACCAGACGCCGTGCAAAGTCTCGCCCTGCCATTTCTCGCGGCCCTTCTCGAAACTCTTGAACGACAGCACCGATTCATCGGCCTGCACGTCGCCGCCGCCACCCCAGCGCACCACGACGCTGTCCAGCGCGCCCGGTGCGCCGCGGCCCATGAAGGTCTGCACAATGGCGTCGTCCGGGATCATGCCCGTGCCCCAGGCCGCCTGCTGCTGCGGCGGACCGACCAGCACACGCTGCGGATTGTCACGCGTGCCTTCGCCGGTGACGCCGGCCGCCCACAGCCGAACGGCCGTGTCGAAAACCTTGCCTTGCCACCACTGGGGATAACGGCCGGTCAGGTGCATGGCCCATTCGGCGCCCCCTGCCCTGGTCTTGCCGAGCTGGTTGCCGGCCATGAACAGGCGCTCGCGGTTCTGCGCGCCTGCAGCGTGAAACTCGGCCTGGCGTTCATACGGTCTATAGGCCGCCAATTGATTGGTCCGGCGCCGTCTGTCCAGTTCGGCCAGCAGCGCCAGATATTCCATCTTCACGGACATCACCGGGTTCTTCGAGGAACGGTTTGACGATCGTCTCGAGGGCGCGGATGCGGCTGCGGATTTCGTCATCGCTCAGGCTGTCCATTTGGTTGATCTTGGCATCGAAATCCTTGGGCAGCACCGACAGCACGATCTTCAGATACTGGTCCGGCTTGTCGGCTCGCACCTGGGCGATCACGCCGGCGCCATAGGCGCGGAAATCAGCCCGCACGGCAGCCAGGAAATCGTCGCCCAGTGTCTTCTTGGCGCGCTTGCGGCGCGGCTTTTGCGCGGCCGGTTTGGCGGCGGGTTTGCGCTTTGCCGGCTTGCTGCGCGTTGGCCCGGCGGCGGTCTTGTCAGTCACGGACGTCACCACCCACGGCGTTGGCAGCGGGAATGCCGGCCTTCGGCATCGATCCGGCCCGGCTGGCCGGTTTCTTTGAACGAGCGGATTTCTTCCTGGTGCGCTTCTTGGCTCCCTGGACGCGCTTTGGCTTTGCCGCGTCGGCAGGCTTCGCCGCCGGGGCAGGCCTTGCCAGACCGGCCCGCGCCCTGAGACGCGCCATGACCAGACCGACAAGGTGCCCGGCGATGCCGGCCTGCGAGAACCCGAACTCGCCAGCCTCGTCCCGCACCATGCCGATCTTTACGCCGGGCGCGACCTCCTCGAGACGCCCCAGGCGTGGCTGCGGCGAAATGCCTTCGAATTCGCCGATCGCGCTGACGATTTCCTGGCCGTCAGCATCGGTGATGATGGTGGCGTAGCGGGTCATGGGTGTCTCTCGGATTGCGAAATGAGTCATCGGGCGAAGGATGGCATTCCTTGGCGCCCCCTCTGTCCTGCCGACATGTCTAGCCCAGCAACAAAAAACCCGCCTCAGGGGCGGGTCGTTGGCGCAACTCAGCACCATGGACAAAAATGTAGCATAGCTGCACTCACCCCGTCAACCGTTTTCTGAGAAAAAATTCCTAATTCGGTCAAACCCGCCGGCCGCATCCCGCACCATGCCGATCTTTACGCTGGGCGCGACCTGCTCGACACGCCCCAGGCCTGGCTGCGGCGCAGCACCTTCGAATTCGCCGATGGCGCTGACGATTTCCTGGCCGTCAGCATCGGTGATGATGGTGGCGTAGCGGGTCATGAGTGTCTCTCGGATTGCGAAATGAGTCATCGGGCGAAGGATGGCATTCCTTGGGGCCCCCCTCTGTCCTGCCGACATGTCTAGCCCAGAAACAAAAAACCCGCCTCGGCGGCGGGTCGTCGGCGCAACTCAGCACCATGGGCAAAAATGTAGCATAGCTGCACTCACCCCGTCAACCGTTTTCTGAGAAAAAATTCCTAGATCGATCGCAATTCCGGCCTGACCGACGCTGGCAAAGCGCGTAAAACCCTGCTTTTGCCGGCGGCTGGTCACAAGCCGGCAGGTGTGAAATCATTCGTCGAAGCTCATGGAATGATTCCCGTCGCACGGCCTTGTGGGAGAGGACGATGGACAGACCAGCCATGGCATCCGTGTTCAGGATGCGGCATGCACCAGCCATGGTTTCCGGCGTGCGCAGCACCGGCCAGGGTCAGGCGGATCCGGTCATCCGCGTGCGTTCGCTGGGCGAAGCCATCCGTTTCGTCGCCAACGCCTACCCCCAATACGACATCGGCGCCGTCGCCATCAGCTGTGGGGATGTTTCGATCGGCAGCCTCGGCAGCCTGGAGGTCAAGGCGCTGTGGCGCGAATATGGCGAACGGCTGACGCAGGAATAGGCGTTCGCCCGCAGCCTTTCTGGAGCGGAAATGCCGCTCGCGCGTTTCAACCCCAGTCACGGGAGCAATCGCCATGAATGTCGCCAACCTGCAACTCGAAGGCCTGTTGATGGCCGTCGCCTCGATCAACCGCCTCCTGGTTCAAAAGGGGGTGCTGACGGCGGAGGAAATCGACCTGGCCTTGCGCAAGACCGAGGCAGGCGAAACCAACCAGGAGCGGTCCGAAGGCATGTCCGCGTCCAGCCGCGACGCCGTCAACTTTCCGATCCGGCTGCTGGAACTCGCCAACCAGTGCCAGCCGGAGGCGGAGATGCCGTCTTTTTCGAAGCTGGCCCGCATGGTCGGCAAGATAAAGGAACCCTACAACGACCAGCTGTGAGGGGGTGCCAAGGCAGGCCCCGGCGCGCGTCCTTCGCGCGGTGCCGGTCGGTCTCGCCTCAAGCCCTGCCCGGCCATCCCAAATTGAGCGAAAGCACCTTGCCCGGTCCATGCACGGCCGCAAACAGCAGTCCGGCCAGGAACGAAAAATGGTCGACGAAGAAGCCGAACTCGGCCTGGTTGCCGGCCCAGTGGCTGGGTCCGTGGAAGGCCAGGGCGAGGAACAGCACATAGCCGGCGGCGACAAGGGCCGCCTGCGAGAAGAAGGCGCCGGTCAGGAAGCACAGCACCAGCGCGACTTCCAGGATCGCCGCGCACCAGGCCAGGAACAGCGGAAACGGAAAGCCGGCGGCGGCGATATAGCCGGCGGTGGCGTCCATGCCCATGAACTTGAAGGTCACGGCCATCAGGAAGACGCCGGCGAAGATCAGCCGGGCGATGAGAAGGGCCGTGGTCTGCCACGGCGATTGAGTGATTTGCGACGACATGCTCGTTCTCCAGCTTTGCAGGTTGCTCGCTCCTAGGACGCGCGACGGGCGCCAGGTCCGACACATCAGGCCAATTTTTCTCGAGAGGCCCGAACGGCTTCCGGCGCCGCCCGCGATTGAAACTTGTTGGTAATCACGGAAGTGCTATCGTTAGTCGGGGCTAATGCACCGGCGTGCCGGCGCAGCGATTTTGGGTGGGCTGAAATTTGCGTACAAGCGTCAGGTTTGGGGCGATATCTCATAGCGTGCGGTCGGCGCCGCTGGAGTGCAGCGGCTGCGGTGGCGCTGGCCAAGTCTTCGAATGCCCGCGCTGGACGAGTTCCAACGGCCATTGCTGCCCTGCCGGCACCCACCGGCGCGGCTGCCCCGGCCTCAGCGCTGCATGCTCCGAATGTGACGGCGACCACGCTTCCGACGCCGACCTCATGCGGCCATCGGCCTGATACAGGCCGGTTGCAGCCTGGCCATGTCGCCTGGTGGAACCGGCAGCGCCGATCTGTGTTATGTCGTGTTGATCGCGGGCGCTGAAGGTTGCGCGTTTCCCCGAAAACAGAAAGCGAGGCCTGAGATGGCTGACGACAAGTCGAAGACGAAACAGGACCGCAAGCAGGTCTCGAGCGAAGAGCCCTACGAGGTTGCAGCCTTTGCCCGCAAATACGGCATTCCGCCAAGCGAGGCACAGACCATCATCAAGCGCTACGGACCCTCGCGCAAGAAGCTCGACGCCCATATGGCGGCCCGCGGCTAGCGCATGTCGCCCAAAAGTGGATCTCGGTTTTGGGAGAACGACATGCATGAAGCGGGTCGTCTGAACTCGTTCGGGCGCGGCGCGCTTTAGGCCCGAAACCATTTCGCCTGGACGGCGTTGAAGATGCTGCGGGCCGTGTCAACCGGGCCTGGTGGTACGGTGAACAGGATGTCTTTTTCCCGGTTTCTCATCCTGGCCAACGAAACGGCAGACGAGCATCTGTCCCACCCGGCCCGCAGCGCCACGCATTGAGGGAGGTTGTCATGTCCGACACCATACGCAGGACCGGCAGCTGCCTGTGCGGCGGCGTGCAGTTCGAGGTTCACGGCCCGCCGTTGCGCGTCGGCCTGTGCCACTGCAAGGATTGCCGCAAGGCCGGCGGGTCGGTCTATTCGGCCTTTGCCATCTGGCCGCGCGAGGCCTTCGAGACGACCGGCCTCGTCAGCTCCTATGGCACGCGCAGCTTTTGCCCGACCTGCGGCGGCCGCGTCGCCTGGGTCGACGACAACGAGGCCGAGGTGGCGATCGGCAGCCTCGACATCGCGCCGACCGATCTCGTGCCCGAATATGAACTGTGGACCTCCAGGCGCGAGACCTGGCTGCACCCTCTGCCCGGGACCGAACAGTTCGAGCATGACCGCCCAGCGGCGCACAACGCCGAAGCGCCGACGCCGAGATCGCTGTCGGACATCGACGCTGAGATTTGATCTCCGGGAAAGGGAACCCTGCCCTGCCGCCGACGTTACCGGATGCCTCTCACGCATGCCGTCCAGCGACTTGCGGCAATCATGGAGACGACCGTTGAACGACAAGATGTTTCCCCGCCCCATCAGGTTGAAATTCGCGCCGGAGCGCGAGCGCATCATCCGCAGCGCCTGGGAAGGCCTGGAATGCCTCGGCGACTGGCCGGCTGGCCAGGGACGGCGCTACCGGGCGGCGTTGCGCAGTTGCCGCGATGCGCTGGATGGCTGGACGCCGGCGGAAAAAGCGATGCGGGCGATGATCGACGCCGCGCGCGAAGCAAAACTCCTCCAGTAGTTGGAACAGGGGCCATGCCTGATCTCATTTTGCCCACACCGATGCGGATCAAGCCGCATGGGTCGGATACGATCCGCGACGTCGCCACGCTCAAGGATGCCAGCGAAATCCTGATCGACTGGCCGCAGGCCAAGCGCGGGCCGTTCTACCAGGCGGCGCGCGAGAAGGTCGAAGCCGCCCTGGAAACCAAGATAGGTGCTGCCGAGGCACAGGAAGCGTTCGCAGCGCTCTGCAGCCACTCCGGCGTTTTGGTGCGATAGCGGTTTCAATAGAAGGCAGGCGGGGCATCGTGCCTCGCCTGCTTCGTGCAAATCGGTCCTGATCACTCCGTATCCGAATGATCGATCCGATTATTCCGCCGGAAGCTCGCCCTGTACGATCGGGTGAGAGGTTTCGAAGCCAAAACTCTTTGGCGCCAGCAGAATCAAGGCAATCACGATCGCTATCGAGGCAAGCAACGTGGCAGTGGCTGCAATATCTCTCACGATAATCTCTCCAAATTCCAAGTCGTGAGAAAAACGCTCCCAAGATAACGAGGTTCCATTAGCTTGCGCGATAATACCAACGAGCCGGCGTTTATTGTTTCGGCGGCTGGGGCGGCACTTCACCAGGCTTGATTACCGGCGTCTTGCCTTCGTCGGGAGCGGGCGCCGCCATGCCCTGGTCGCCCGTCGGGGGTGGTTTCAGCACGCCGCCGCAGTCGTTGAGCTTGGCGGTCAAATTGCCGTCATCGGCCTGCTGTTCAGGCTGCTGTTTTGCCCCTTGCTCGGTCTGAGCCCTGCATTTGTCGGCCTGCAGCGCCTGGCTGTCGTTCTGCTGCTGGGCCGCGGCCGGCACTGCCAGCGCCAGCATGAGGCCTAGTGGCATGATGGCGAGAGTTCTCATCACTGCCTCCTTCTTTTCTTTCACGGCCGCCCGCGGCGACCTTCCCTTCACAGGGACAACGCCTGTCGAAGAAAAAGGTTGGCCGCCTCGCCGGGCGGCATTGCAACCAAACCCGTTTGCCGGCCGTTGCGCGTGCCGGAGGCGGTCATGTTCGAAGGTTTTCAAAGCACGGAAATCGACATTGGCGATGCCGGCATATACTGCCTGCGTGCCGGCGGCGGCCCACCGCTGCTGTTGCTGCACGGCTTTCCGCAAACGCATCTGATGTGGCGCGACATCGCCCCCGCTCTGGCCAGCCGGTTCAGCGTCGTCTGCGCCGACCTGCGCGGCTATGGCCGCAGTTCCTGTCCGACGTCCACTCCGGACCACGCACCCTATGCCAAGCGTGCCATGGCCGCCGATATGAGGAGGCTGATGGAGAAGCTGGGTTTCAGCAGCTTCATGGTCGCCGGTCATGATCGCGGCGGGCGTGTCGCCTACCGCATGGCGCTCGACCATCCCGACAGCATCGACAGGCTCGCCGTTCTCGACATCGTGCCGACCGCCGATGCCTGGGACCGGGCCGACGCCAGGCTGGCGCTGGGCTATTGGCCATGGTCGCTGCTGGCGCAGCCAGAGCCGTTGCCGGAAAAGATCCTGTCCGGCGCCGCCGAGGCGATCGTCGACAATGCGCTCAACGGCTGGGGCTCGCCGCCATCGGCGTTTCCAGCCGAAGTGCGTCAGGCCTATATCGAGGCCTTGCGCGCGCCTGCCCACGCCCATGCCATCTGCGAGGAATATCGGGCGGCAGCCACGCTCGACCGCGAGCACGACCATGCCGACAAGGCAGCCGGCCGGCGCATCCGCTGCCCGCTGCTGGCGCTATGGAGCGGTCAGGGCGCCTTGGCGGATTGGTATGCCGGCGAAGGCGGGCCGCTGGCGCTGTGGCGCGGCTGGGCCGACGATGTGCGTGGCCAGGCGATGCCGGGCGGGCACTTCTTTCCCGAGGAGAATCCGGCGCGCACGGCCGATCTGCTGGCCGGCTTCTTCGGTGAAACCAGTCACGGCATTTCCCGGCGATCGGAATTACCTTCGCCCTTCCTTTGATCGGGCCGAAGCCCCCTCCTTCTCCGCCTTTGCCTGACTGCCTTCATCACCGGCGGCAAGGCCGGGTCCGCGTTCGAACCGGCGCAGAAAGCCGGCAACGACCAGCACGATCAGCGTGCCGAACCCGGCCACTTGCCAAAGACCCAGTCCGCAGGCGACGCCGATCGCGCCCGCCAGCCACATGCCGGCGCCGGTCGTCAGCCCATGCACCTCGCCGCGCGAAAACATGATCGAGCCGGCGGCAAGGAAGGCGACGCCGGCGGTCACCGCCTCGACCACCCGGATCGGATCGACCTTGACCGATTCCCCCGCGAACATCGGCGCGTGCACGATCTCCACCGTCAGGATGCCGAAGGTGGCGGCGGCGACGCAGACGAGAATATGCGTGCGAAGTCCGGCCGGGCGATTGCGCCATTCGCGTTCGAAACCGATGACCGCGCCATAGAGCGTCGCCAGCAACAGCCGCGCCGCGATGACCGGAAACGAGGTGTAGGTGGAATGGCCGAATTCCTCCACGAGTTGTTCCATGATGTCCCCTCCGAAAGCGTGACGCCACAACGCGGCCACCGGGTCACGGTTCCTGAATCCACCGCCAGGTGCGGCAAGGATGCGGCCGCTTTTGAAAACGCATCTGCCAAAGGGAGGTTGATGGAACCAGACCTCAAGGGCTCAGGAAGGCTCGGTTTCGGGCAGGTCGGCGCCGAGCTCCGGAACGATGATCGAGTCCAGGGGCGCCGTCAGGGACCATTTGAGATGGCCCGGGCTGCGATCCAGCACCGCCAAGCCGTTCAGCGATTGCGGCGCGACCCGTTGCAGGACGACAGTGCCGAAACCCTTGCGCGTGCTTTCGTCTTGCCGCCCCCCGGGCCGCTCTCCTTCACGCACCGGCATCGTCTCGTCCCAAACCAGATGGATTTCCCGCTTGTCCGAAACGCCTTCGACGATCCGCCAGGTGATCTCGAGCCGCCCGGCCTCGCTCGCCAGCGCGCCATATTTTGAAGAGTTGGTGCCGAGCTCATGAAATGCCATGCCGAGATTTTGCACGGCGTTCGGCTGCAGGGTCAAAAGCGGTCCGGACAGCGATACCCGCGCCTCGTGGCCGAACGGCTTGAGCTGCTCCTGGGCGAGGTCGAAGAGGCTGGCGCCGGCCCATTCCGAGTTCACCAGCAGATCGTGCGACCGCGACAGCGCCATGATGCGGGAACGGATCAACTCCTCGAATTCACGCGGATCGGTCGAGCGTTTGCTGGTCTCCCGGATCATCGAGAGGATCACCGCGAACTGGTTCTTGACGCGATGGTTCACCTCGCGGAGCAAAAGCCTGATCCGGCGCTCGCTCTCCTTGCTGGCGGTGATGTCGCGGGCGATCTTCGAGGCGCCGATGATCTCGCCGGACGCGTTCCTGATCGGCGAAATGGTCAGCGACACGGCGATGAGGCCGCCGTCCTTGCGTCGGCGGATCGTCTCATAGCTTGCCAGCAGTTCGCCTTTGCGGACCCGGCTGATGATGTCGGTCTCTTCATCCTTGAGATGATCGGGGATGAGCATGAGCACGGACCGGCCGACGGCCTCTTCGACGGTGTAGCCGAACATGCGTTGCGCCGCCGCGTTCCAACTGGTGATGATGCTGTTCAAATCCTTGCTGACGATGGCGTCGAAGGACGAATCGACAATCGCCGCCAGCCGCGCATCGGCGGTAATGGCGATCAAGGCATCAAAGCCCGCCAAATCTGTCACTGTCGACCCCTTCTCCCTCATGCGCGGATTGCGCGCATGGCCACCAATGCGCCGCGGTGGGTTTTGGTTGCAATCGCCTCCCAACATTCCTCCCAGGAACAGTCCAGGCAGTTCATGACTGGACCTTGCACTGGAACCTTGCGCGCTTGCGCGAGTTGCACCCGACACCCCCATGGATGGCTCAATAAGGAGGCACACGATGAGCGACGGCGATCTCGACCGGGTCTGGAAGCTGATGGACAGGATCGGTTTCTGTATGCTGGCCACCCGCGAAGGCGATGACATCCGCTCGCGACCCATGGCGGCGCATGTGGTGCGCGACGAAAACGCAATCTACTTCCTCACCGATGTCGACAGCCATAAGGACGACGAGATCGAAGCCGAGCCCAATGTCGGTCTCGCCTTCGCCGATTCAGGCGGCCAGAAATATGTTTCCGTCAGCGGTCTGGCGGCGGTTTCGAACGACCGCGCCAAGATCAGGGAGTTGTGGTCGACCCCGGCCAAGGCCTGGTGGGACAGTGCCGATGACCCTTCGATCCGCGTGCTTAAAGTGACGCCGAAAGATGCCCAGTATTGGGACAGTCCCGGCACCGTGGTCAGCTATGTGAAGATGCTGGCGGCAACGGTCAGCGACAGCCGCCCGGAAATCGGTAACACCGGCAAGGTCAGGATGTAGCCGGACGGCGTCGAGGACCTCAGGCAGATGTGCGAATGCCGGTGGGGCGCAGCGAATATCGCCGGTGCGGCACACCGGTGCCGATCAGTCCGGCTTGGGAGGGTCAGGGGCATTCGGTGCTGGATCGGCGTCGGCATCCCTTTGCGGACAGTCCTCGTAGCTGTGGTCGCGGCCGCCGCAAAAAGAACAGCACATGGCCTCGCGATCCCCGTTTCCGGGACGCCATTGCGGGGTTTCGTAGGGCTTCCTGCCATTCATCCCCAGCAATGCACGACGGACCATTTGGTTGCGCCGCCACCGACGGCCGGCCGGCGGTTGCGGAACCACCCGCCGGGATGCGAGTTTCGGCCAATACATCCATTCGAGGGAACAGCCATGCCGATGCGCCGAATTGCCTTGATGGCGGCAGCGATCTTGCTGGCCGCGACCGGCCTCGCCGAAGCCAGGCCCGATACCCGCACGATGAGTTGCGACCAACTCCGGCAACTGCTCCAAAGCCATCATGCCGTGGTGCTGACCACCGGCCCCAACACCTATGACCGCTATGTCAGGCAGTTCGGCAACGAATGCGACTGGCCGGAGGTGCCGATGTCGGCCTATGTCCCGACCCGTGACGGCAACTGCCCCGTCTACCGCTGCGAGGAACCTGTCACCAACTTTCCGGACTGAGACCGCGCCTCAAGTCGCTTTGCCGCCGCATTGCGTTGATCCCGGCGCGGGAACCGGCTAGGGGTGGGGGCAACTTGCATTTTCCCGCTTCGTCTAATGGTAGGACAGCGCCCTTTGAAGGCGTGAATCGTGGTTCGAGCCCATGAGCGGGAACCAGCAAGCAACCAATCGTTCGGCTGGTTCGAAGCTGCGCGCAGACTGGCCAGCCGGCTTCAGCGTATTAGCGCGCGCTTGTATTTCACTCGAAGCAGGATCATCATCCTGGCCGACAGTGGATCGAAGGGGTGCAGCGACATGGAACTGAGTTGCTTTGACGGGGGCGTCCTTGCATCGGCGATGTCCCTGAACATCACGGCGGTTTTCATGATATTGGCCGCATTTGCCGCATTTCGGCTGGTTGCAATATCGCGCGAAGGTTCTGCCGACCAACTCCAGACGGCGTAGCCCGCAGAGAACCTCCTGTGCAGGAGAAGGCATATGGCCGCCAGAAAGGTGATAGCCGTCAAGGACTGGTCTTGCGGCATGAGCGACGAGCTTGGCCGCGTCGTCCTGACCATCAACCCGACCGAGGGTGAGCCCATCCTGGTTTTGATGACAATTTTCCAGGCGGCAAGGATGGCCGGGGAATTGCGGGCGCCGAAACTCGTCCCCATACCTCGGTGAGGCAGCGCCCCCGGGCAAAGCGATCAAGCTCGCCGAGGCAGCCCCAACGCCCTCCCCGGCGAGCCCTGTTGCTCCGTTACGATGAACAATGGAGCAATTACTGCGTTACGGATCCGGGCGCCATTAAGTTGCATCCGGCCTCCTGAAACCATTTCGCGGACCCCGCGTTGACCACCGGGCCGACACAGGAGACATCTCATGACCGTCAACTGCCGCATATCGATCGACAACCGGCCGGAGGCCACGGACGCCGTTTTCCAGGCGGTTCCCCGGATTGGCGAAAGCGTTGCGCTGTCGATCGACGGAACCACGCAGGATCTGCGGGTATCGCGCGTCGTGCACGTCACCAATGGCAGCCTGGAAGGTGCCGCGATCGTCGTCGAAGTGAGGACAAACATCCTCTGAATCGAGAGTTATCGTCCGCTACGCCGGCCGGCACCGCGCGGCGACCG
Organism: Mesorhizobium sp. M0848; assembly: GCF_040319805.1. NCBI lineage: Bacteria > Pseudomonadati > Pseudomonadota > Alphaproteobacteria > Hyphomicrobiales > Phyllobacteriaceae > Mesorhizobium > Mesorhizobium sp. M0848. The sequence goes on from NZ_JAMYOM010000025.1 coordinate 110,740, forward strand.
CCGACCGTTGCGGGGACCAGGGCGGCCCACGCGCGGTGAACCGCTCTACTCCTTGCCGCCGTCGGAAATGCCGTTGCCGTCGGCGGTTGGCAGGATGCCGAAGTCTTGCGACTTCGCCCCTTGCTCCGCCGTCAGGAAGCCATCCGCGGCAAGACCGCGCCGCAGCAATTCCCTGACGGCGGCCGAACGGCTCGGCATGCGCTTGTCGAAGCGCCAGTTTTCCAGCGCCGCCAGTTCGTCTGACGTCAGCATGATCTGCAACCGTTCCGGGCGTTCCAGTTCAGTCATCGCGCTTCCCTCGCTCTGGACCACGTTTACGTCGAATGAGCATTCAACTCATTTACCTCATAATTAGGAAACCGCTCCTAGCGCGTCAAGACCTCGCGATGTGTGAACCGCTTCTCGTGCTCATGATGAGCCTGACGGGTATTCGGCGTAAGGCGCACACTTGCATAACTATGCTAACTGGTTGATTTATTTGGGTATTATTTAATTCGTGACTTGCCAAGGCGAAGTCTTTGCCGCATTGTGCGATCTGAACAGAAAACCGTTCCCTTCGGGAGGTTTCGATGCGGTATAATTACTCGGCGCGACTGCGCGATGACGTCCGTTCAGCGGTCCAGATCGCCTTCAGGAAGACCGGCATCGTCAGCATCACGGCGGTGGCGGAGCATGTAAGGGTCAGGAATCTGGCCGAAAACGTCGCCCTCGAGGACGTCGAATACCTTGTCTTCCAGGCAGCCCAGTTGATTGGCGCCGCAATTGAATTCGACGGGCTCACCAATTTCGACGGCGTAGCTGGTCTGTTCGTGGATGGGCTCGGTGGCGACGGTGGCGAGCACGTGATCGCCCAACTCGACAGGCCTGGTCCGGCAACCCTGCAGTAGGGCAGTTCCGGCTGAACGCGCATTTGTCCCGTGCCAGTCAGGGGGCCTCCTCAAAAGGCCGCCCTGCTGTTTCTGTACCCTGATGATGATGAGAGCTGTTCCGTCAGGCGGAGCCGGCGATTTGTGAGGCGAAGTCCCGATAGGGACGCAGCGGGCGGCCCAGAAGCGCGGTCAGCCGCTCGACGTCCCCGGCCTCGGGCAGCATGCCGTCGGTCAGGAACCGCTCGCCCATCAAGCGCATGTCGTACGCCATCCAGGCAGGCAGGAACTGCTTGAGATTCTGCTCGAAACCTTCGGTATTGTCGCCGCCGTAGCTGATCGGGCGTGCGAGCACGTCTGACCAGATGGCCGCGATATCCGTCCCGGTCAGTGTCTGCGGACCGACGAGATTGATCCGCTCCAGCGCAAGCGGCCCTGCGGATCGTTCCCGACGCAGCAGCTCGAGAGCGGCGATTTCGGCGATATCACGCACGTCGACCATGGCGAGCCCCTTGGTGCCGATCGGCATTGTGTAGGTGCCGTAGCCGGTGATGACGTCTTCGATCATCAGGTCGTTCTGGATGAAGTAGGCCGGGCGCAGGATCGTAGCCTGGAAGCCCATCTGCTCGATCATTCGCTCGACGCCGAATTTGCCGGCGAAATGCGGCACGTTCACATAGACGTCCGCATGGATCACCGAGAGATAGACGATCCGCTCGATGCCCGCCGATCGGGCGACGTTCAGCGCGACCAAAGCCTGGGTGAATTCGTCCGGCACCACGGCGTTCAAGAGGAACAGGGTGGAAACGCCGGACATGGCTTTGCGCAGCGAATCGACATCGAGAAAGTCGCCTTGCGCGACCGATACGCCCGCCGGGAAGCTGGCTTTCGACGGATCGCGGACGAGAGCACGGACATCGGCGCCGCGCTTGACGAGGTGCTCGACGACTTGGCGGCCAACATTGCCTGTGGCGCCGGTAACAAGGATGGTCATGGAATTTCTCCTGTTGGGTTGCTTGACAGGCCCAATATGTGTGGCTCACAAACAGTCAAACAGGCCGAAATTTTAGACGTACCGTCTCACTGGTGGAACACTCATGGATCTTCTGGCCCTGACCGATTTCAACCTCGTTGCCCGCCATGGGGGTTTCGGCAAAGCGGCAAGGGCCACCGGCCGGCCCAAGGCAACGCTGTCCCGGCGGGTTGGAGACTTGGAGAGCAGCCTTGACCTGCGCCTGTTTGAACGGGGTGCGCGCAACCTGAAGCTCACCGAGGAAGGGCGAGCACTCTTCGAGCGGACGGGGACCTTGCTCGCCGAGCTGGACGAGACGGCCGCCGAGATCGCCTCGGGCGGCCAAAGACCCAAGGGCAGACTGCGGATCAGCGCACCTCTGCATTTTTCTCAAACCGCGATGGGAAGGATCGCCGCGGGATTTACCCTCAAGCATCCCGAGGTGAGGCTTGAGGTCACGACGGAGGACAGGGCTGTCGACATGATCGAGGAAGGTTACGACCTGGTGATCCGGGTCAATCCGAAACTCGACGAAAGCCTGGTCGGACGGGCGTTTCTCCGCGACCGCCTGGTCGTTGTGGCGAGCCCGGACCTTCCTCGTACGACCGGTGGGCAGGCCGCTCCTGGCGTTGCACGCGGCACAGGCGAACGCCAGACATGGCACGTGAAGGACCATGGTGGCCGCTCGACGATTGCGGTTGAGCCTGTCCTTGCTCTGTCGACGCTGATCATGGTGCGGGATGCGGTGCGGGCCGGCGTCGGTGTTGGACGTCTCCCAATTTCCCTGGTGAGCCACGATTTGGCTGACGGCACCCTGGTGAATTGGGGGGACATCGATGGCCCGGAGATCGCTCTTTGGACGCTCTACCCCTCCCGGCGGCTGCTCAGCGTGCGCGTGTCGGCGTTCCTGGATTTTCTGAAACAGGCCTTCCCGAATGGGACGCCGGACGAACTGGCCGCCTATATCGGCAGGTGATGCCCGGCCGCTTTCGCCGGCAAGAACCTTTATTTTTCGCGGAATGATTTCCGGCGGAACAAGTTGGGGTGACGAAAATTACCTTGTCACCCTTACAAGAGGAGGACGTCGTGAAAGGCTTGGGCAGTCTCCTTGCCGAACTGTCAGCCAGCTGGCTCAAGCGCCGCAAGGCGCAGGCGCCCACTGTCGTGAACACAGTCAAACCCCGCCCCGCCCATCAGGCGCCGCGGCAACGTGCCGCCCACAAACCCAAAACACCGTCCACCCGCGACGTCTCCTCGAACATGTGAGCCGCGCGGACAAGATGGGGTCGCCCAATGCCATTGGGAGGTATCGGCAACTCTCACGCCGGATTGATTGGCATCGACGAAACCTTTGAGCGGCCATAGGCGTTTATCGCTTCAGCCCTATCGAGGTGGTTCCAATGCAAACGGCATGGTTCTCGAAGCCTGTGGCGGTTTCGGTCGGCGTCACCGGTTCCATCCACCATCTGTCCAACACACAGCAGGCCATTGATTTGCTCACCACACATTGGCGTGACGCAGGCAGCCCGAAGCATCAGTCCGCGCTGCGCGCCTGTCGGCGGGCGACGAGCGGCGATGTCGCCCCCGACGTCGCCAGGGCGGCGCTCGTCGAGGCCGCGCGTGAAGCCCACATCCTGATCGAATAGAGTGTCGATTGAATCGGCCAACGTCGATGCGGCTGCTATAGTCGCGCATCCCCTCCTTGGAGACCCCACCATGACCCTGAACACACGCAAGCTCGGCAGCCAGGGGCTGCAGGTCTCGGCCATCGGCGTCGGCTGCATGGGCATGAGCCAGTCCTACGGCCCGGCCGACGAGGCCGAATCCATCGCCACGCTGCACCGTGCCATCGAACTCGGCTGCACCTTCCTCGACACCGCCGAGGTCTATGGCCCTTACGACAACGAAGCCCTGCTTGGCCGGGCGCTGAAGGGCAAGCGCGACCAGGTGACGATCGCCACCAAATTCGGCTTTCGCATCGAAAACGGCAAGCAGGTCGGAACCGACAGCCGGCCCGAACACATTCGAGAGGTCGTGGAAGCCTCGCTCGGCCGCCTCGGAACCGACCATATCGACCTGCTCTACCAGCACCGCGTCGACCCCGCGGTGCCCATGGAGGATGTCGCGGGCGCCGTCGGCGAACTCGTCGCGCAAGGCAAGGTGCGCTTCTTCGGCCTGTCGGAGGCGGGTGCGGCCAACATCCGCCGGGCGCATGCCGTGCATCCGGTGTCGGCCGTGCAGAGCGAGTATTCGCTGTGGGAGCGCAATCTGGAGCCGGAGATCATCCCGCTGCTTGGCGAACTCGGCATCGGCCTGGTGCCGTTCTCGCCGCTCGGCCGCGGTTTTCTCACCGGCCAGGTCAAGCGCGCGGAAGACTATCCCGACGGCGATTATCGCCGCAACGACCCGCGCTACCAGGGCGAAAACTACGACGCCAATGTCGAGGCGGCCGCCAAGGTGAGCGACATCGCCGCTGCCCGCGGCGTCAAGCCCGGCCAGGTCGCGCTGGCCTGGCTGCTGGCGAAGGGCGACGGCTTTGGCATCGACATCGTGCCGATCCCCGGCACTAAGCGCACAAAATACCTGGAAGAGAACGTCGCCGCCGCCGCCATCAAACTCGATGCCGCCGAGATGGCCGCGCTCGACGCAGCGCTTGCGCCGGGAAAAGTCTCCGGCCCGCGCTACACCGAGCGGGGCATGGCGATGGTCGATCGGTAGGGGTGCCTGCTCCAGCGTCCGCGACGGTCTCGCCAAGGTCGTTCCGAATAGACAAGGCTACCGAAAGCCCAGATGCTTCCGATAGCAGTGGGTTTCCACGGTGAACCTGCCGGCGACATCGTCCGGCAGCCAAAGTGCGTCTTCGAAGGTGCGGCTCAAGCGCCACCCTTCGCGGGCATAAAATCTCTGCGCGCGGAGATTTCCCGCCGTGCAGAAAAGCTCGGCCTCCGCCACGCCTTGTTCGGACAAGAGATGCTCGGCGCGTAACAGCAGATCGCGGGCGGTCCCGCTTCCCCGTGCTTGCGGGCTTACATAGAGTTTCACCAGCTCCGCTCCGTTGATGGAGACGAAGCCAAGCAATTCATCGGCTGCCGCCACATGGAATGCATCGGCGGATTGCTCCAGCCACAGCGAAAAATGCGCGGGCGTTCGGTACGCCAGGATTTCGGCCGGAATCAGATGCGCATGGGCATCATGCCAGCCCTGGTGCCATAGTTGCACGATCGCCGGCTGGTCGGCTTCTTGGGCTGGGCGAATTTCAAGCATTCCTCACCGCCTGCAAAAGTCTGGGATCTGCCGCGCCAGGGTCATTTGCCGCTTCCGGCATTTCCAAGAATTACAATCCGCTGCATCATCCCTGGCTTTGCGAACATCTCAGAGCGTTCGCGCGCCATGCCTGTCCAGCGTGCTCGGGGCGTTGACCGCAAATTGCGCAGCGAAAGCCCTGATGTAAGCGGGCCGAGCTTCACCGCGCGCCACATAGGCAGCAAGGTTTTGATATTCGTCCAAAATGCCCGACATTCTTAGTCGCAGCAGCACCGATACCATCAACAGATCGCCCGCGCTGAATGCATCGTCGAGCCACTCGGCGGCGCTCAGGCGAGCCGAGAGCCTGTTGAGACAGGCGCGAACACGATCCTTCACCAATGGCAAACGCTCCTCGCTCCAGGGCTTGTCAGCTTCGAATATCTTTGCCGTCGTTAATTCGAGGATCGGCGGCTCGACTGTGTTAAGTGCGGCAAACATCCAGGTGATCGCACGCGCGCGGGCATCGCGATCGCCGGGCAGCAGGCCCGCGTGCTGCTCGGCAAGATGAAGGATGATCGAGCCGGTCTCGAACAGTGAGAGAGAACCCTCCTCATAGGTGGGGATCTGGCCAAAGGGCTGGAGTGCCAGATGGCCAGGCGCCTTCATCTCCGCGAAGGAAACAAACCGAACCTCATAAGGCTGCCCTGCTTCTTCGAGCGCCCAGCGAACGCGCGTATCGCGCGCCAGTCCCTTGCCGCGATCGGGCGATCGCTTAAATGCCGTGATGGTGATTGTCATCGCATCGTTCCTGATTGGGTGAATTCTTCGGCTCCCTATCGTGAAGACGAATGGGCCTCCCGGAAATCGACATCGGTCTGAACTATTTTCCGCAATTCGTGCCTGGCTTGTCGACCCCGACACTGCCGAAGAAGGCGAAGGCAGGGCCTAACCCGCCGCTGCCGCCGTGACCTTCTTGGACGCGGCCCGCTGTCGCCGCATGCGCCGTTTGGCGACAAGCTTGAGCGCGACCGGCGGCTCGTTTGACAGCGCGCCCAGCACGGCGTCGACCATGCCATGCGCCACGAAATCCGCGTTCATGTCACGGGCCAGTTTGTCGGCCGTCTCCTTGTCCTCAGCAGCGGCCTCCGACCAGAACACGATTCCCACCCGAAGTGCGGCCTTCGCGCGCTTCAGCCGGCGAACCAGGAAACGGGCGTGCTTGACGGAATCCCGGTTCAGGAATCCGACCACGACGGTGTCGACGGTTTCGAGCTCAAGGCGGCGAATGCTGGCGGGCTCCATATCTGCAAAGCCGGCTTTCGATACCGTCGCGCCCTGAACCTCCAGCACCTGCGCCAGCATCGCGGCGGCGGCGTCGTCGAGCTCGCCACGCCCACCGGCGCAAAGCACGGACATATCCGTGCCATCGGGCAGGTCGGTCTCGTCTTCCCCGTTGGGATCGCCATCGTCGCTCGCCTCTGCAGCCACGGGCGGCTCCTCCTCCTCGCCTGCCTCCTCCTGCGCGCTGTCGTCGAGATTGGCTACCAGCATCAGGGCACTGGCCGCCACCTGCCGCCTTTGCAAATCGCCCATGACGCCGCGCACACGGTCCTGTTCGCCCAGCAGAAGCGCCGGAATGGCAACCTTGTCATAGAATTCGACCAGATATTTCTCCTCCAGCATCTCCTCGGCATGGTCGGTGGCTTCTTCCGGATCGCCGGCCAGCAGCCGCTGGTACAGGCGCGCATGGGGTTCGAGCACGGGCTCGTTGCCGAACAGAACGTCGAGGAATTCAAACTGCGGCACGTGCCGGCCCAGCACCACCAGGCAGACGGTGAGCGGTGTCGACAGGATCAGCCCGAGCGGCCCCCAAAGCCACGTCCAGAAAATCGCCGCGACGATGATCGCCAGCGGCGACAGTCCTGTCCGCGAACCGTAGAGCCAGGGTTCGATGACATTGCCGGTGATCAGCTCCATCACCACGAACAGGGCGGCCGTCCACAGCACGAGCGACCAGCCCGGCGCAACGGCCAGCGCCAGGAACAGCGGCAACAGCATGCCTATGATGGGGCCGATATAGGGAACGAAACGCAGCGCCAGTGCCAGCAGCCCCCACAGCAGCGCATTGGGAATACCGAGGGCCCAGAGCCCGATCGCGATCGGTATGGCGTAGACGATGTTGACGACCAATTGCATCAACAGATAGAGGCCCACCCGCTTGGCGGCATCCTGAAGCGCCTCGGTGGTGCGGTGGAGGTCGCCGTAGCCGACAAGCCGGATGAAGCGGTCGCGCAGATCCTCCCGCTCGAGCAGCATGAAGATGACGACGACAATGATCAGCCCGGCCGACCCAAGCGGGCTGATCAGCGGCCCGACGATGTTCTGCAGGACCTGGAGCGGCCTTTCGCGCGCGACGATCTCGACCGGCACCGGCTCGCGCGGCGGCTTTTCCGGGGTGGCAGCCGGTAGCGAGGGGTCCTGCCTGTCGATCTCCTGGCCGACCCGCTCGACCACCTTGCTCAGTCTGGCAAGG